>JAPHSI010000037.1 GCA_026193155.1 Sulfurimonadaceae bacterium
GAAAAAATGATAAAAGAGTATTGCATGGGTGAACACATCTATGCCAATGAAAATGAAAATGAGCTTGTAATGAATAATTTATACAATGATACAGCTAAGCTTATTTCATCTTTATCTTCTGTTATGCAAAAAGTTGAGAGTGATTTAAATGAATTTGAGAGTATTTCTAAAAAAACTGTTAAAGAGTACTTAAATGAAGTTCTTTAGTGGGTTTTCACTGCAAAATGAGTCATATCTTTTTGAAAACTATATAAAGAAGAGTGATTACAATGTTTGCGGATTTTCATATGGTGCTATAAAAGCTCTTGAATATGTAAAAAAAGAGCTTGAAAATGGAGTTAGGGTAGATACTCTTCAACTTTTTTCACCTGCTTTTTTCCAAAGTAAAGATACTAAGTTTAAGCGTTTGCAGTTAATGGCATATAGAAAAAATGAAGATGTCTATCTAAATCAGTTTTTAAACTCATGTTTTTATCCTTATGGAAAAAAGATAGTTGAACGTTCAATTACTGTAATAGATGAACTTGAAGAGTTGTTAAATTATAAATGGGATATTGAATTACTTAAAAACTTATCTGATAAAGGTATAGATATAGAAGTTTATTTAGGTGGTGAAGATTCTATCGTAGATGCAGAGGAAGCAAAAGAATTGTTTAAAGATGTAGCTACTGTTACATATATAAAAGAAGCAAATCATTTTTTACAGTTAAACTAGTAGTTATCATATGTTTCTAGCTCTAATATTTCGAAGCAAATATTTCCTTTGGTCTTAGCTTCTGTATATTAAACCTAGAAACATTCTAATTAGACTAGATATATAAAAAGTTTTAAAGGAGAAAATATATAATGAGTAAAATTAAAATAGGTGTAATTACTGCCAGCGATAGAGCCAGTAAAGGTATATATGATGATATAAGCGGCGTAGCTATACAAGACACGATGAAAGACTATTTAAAAAGCGAGTTTGAAATAGTATATAGATGCATACCTGATGAACAAGATCAAATAGAGATTACAATGAAAGAATTGTGCGATGATGAAAAATGTTGCCTTGTTGTAACAACAGGAGGAACAGGACCTGCACTGCGTGATGTAACACCTGAAGCTACTGAGAACGTATGCCAAAAGATGATGCCGGGCTTTGGCGAGCTTATGCGTCAGGTAAGTCTTCAGTATGTTCCAACTGCCATTTTATCACGCCAGACAGCAGGTATTAGAAATAATAGTTTGATTATAAATCTACCGGGAAAACCAAAGTCTATTCGTGAATGTCTTGATGCAGTATTTCCTGCCGTTCCTTATTGTATAGATTTAATTGAGGGTCCATTTATTGAGACAAATGAGAATGTAATTAAAGCTTTTAGACCAAAATCAAAGTAGTAAAAAGTTTATAAAATGTCAAAAATTAGTGCTAAGCTAGAAGTTTTAAAATTAACATATCAAAAGCCAATTGAATGGTTTAGAAAATTTAGATGTTTTGTCGGAAGTATTGTTGTATCTATATTTTTTATATTAGGTGTGGTATTTGGTATATTTATTTATACTCTTCCTGATATTGAACATACATCATTTGATAAATTAAAAGAACTAACGGCAAAAAAAGTAAAATCTAAACTTGTTAATAAAAAGAATTATTTTAGGTGGACACCTTTAAGAAGAGTAAATAGAGACTACCTTTATGCTGTTGTAATGGCTGAAGATGCTAAATTTTTCACCCATAAAGGAATAAACTATGACGCATTAGTGGATGCTATGGCAAAAAACTATAAATCAGATACTTATAGTTATGGTGCAAGCACTATAACTCAGCAAGTTGCAAAAAATTTATATCTCTCAAACAATAAAACAATATATAGAAAGCTTCAAGAGTTTTTTATTACTAAAAGACTAGAAAAAAAGTTTACAAAAAATCAAATTTTAGAAATATATTTCAATCTTGCAGAATTTGGTCCTGACATATATGGGATAAGAGCTGCTTCATATAGAATATTTAAGAAAAGTCCAATGAAAATCAATGCTGCAGAGGGTGCTTTTTTGTCTCTTTTATTACCTAGTCCACGAAGGTATTATTACTCGATTGTACAAAACCACAATATAACCAATAAACAAAAGAAAAAAATAAAAAGAGTTTTAAGTGATATGCGTTTTATGGAATTTATTAGTTATAAACAGTATGAAAAGTATCTAAATTATAATTATTTTTAAAATGCTATATTAATGCTATTCTTTAAGGGTATACTGCAGTGAAGTAGTATCAAAGGATTTTATATGACACTTGTTGAATTATTTACAGATTATATAGTAAATCGAAAAGATTTAAGAGATTATGTTGAGGAAAGAAAAACTCGAGATGAAAGAGGGGAGTTTAACGATACAAAACTTATAACTGCTCAGGAAAATCTTGACAGACTAAAAAAAGAAGACTTAAAGACTTATGAGCAGATGTATATGATTTTAGATAAGATTATGAAAGCTGATAGAGGTCATTATGTTGAGTATTCTATTAACTTTACTAAAGCAATTTTAAAAATGTATAGGGGTTATTCTACACCTGAGGATGTTTGCAAAGAATATGCAAAAGAGTTAACACATCGTTATAATGATGCTTAAATAAGTATTCTAATTCCTACAGGGCAATGATCTGAGCCTGAGATGTCATCTAATATAAAGGCATCTTCAAGGTTCTCTGCCAAATCTTCAGATATAAAAAAGTAATCTATTCTCCAACCTACGTTTTTTACTCTCGCATTTGCACGGTATGACCACCATGAGTATCGATCAGTCTCTTCACCGTTTACATATCTAAATGTATCTATATAGCCATAATCAATAAGTTTATCAATCCATGCACGCTCTATTGGCAAAAAACCTGATGTTTTAGAATTTGCTTTTGGATTTTTCAAATCAATCTCTTTATGTGCAGTATTTACATCACCGCAAATAATAATTGATTTTCCTTCTTCTTTTAGCTGTTCACAGTAAGTTAAAAAATCGTCATAAAACTTCATTTTATACTCAAGACGTTCTTCATCTTTTTGACCGTTTGGAAAATATACGTTAAAAAGTACGGTATCACCGTAATGATTTTCAACAATCCTTCCTTCCTTCATTATGTCTATATGTTTTGCGTTGGAAGTTTTATCTGATTTAAGAGACGAAAATGTTGCAGTCCCGCTATAACCTTTTCTTTCAGCCGAGTTTACATGCAGTTCTAAATATTCTTTATCAAATAAACTGTCTGGAATTTGCTCAGGAAGTGCTTTAATCTCCTGTAGACATAAAATATCAGGTTGTCGTTCATCAATCCATTTTAGAGCTTCTTTATTAGCAATAGCACGTATTCCATTAACATTCCATGAGATTATTTCAATTGTATCAGACATTTTTATTCCATATATTTTTAATATTTAATCAAGAAGGATTATAGCGAAAGTGAAAGAAGATTCTTGGCAAAACCAAGAATCTATAAAAGTATAAATTAGTTAAACAAAATCTACTTTTGTAACGTGATGTTTAAGACCAAGTTCCTCGTGCGAACAACCAAGTGCTAAACCAACCATTTGTTGCATATGCAGTACAGGAAGTTCAACTTCACGACCTATTACTTCAGATGCATGATGAGTTTGAGTATCTAGTTTTAAATGGCAAAGTGGACATGGAGTTACCATCCAGTCGGCATTATTATCCATTGCACCTGCTATAGCATTTCCAGATAGAGTAGCAGCTGTTTTTGGAGCTTGAAGTTCAACGTGGAAACCACAACATTTATTTTTTTCATTATAGTCAACATTTTTACCACCACAAGCGATAATTAAGTCATCTAACGAAGTAGGGTTATATGCACTCTCTGGAGTCTTATGAGTTTGATTCTGAAGTTCAGAAGGTCTTATGTTATGACAACCGTAAAAAGGAGCGATATTAAATTGGCTTAACGGTGTTTTTACCATTTCGGCAATTTTATCAAGACCGATATCATCTATTATTGCATATAAAAAATGTGTAATTTCAGATGTACCTTTATACTCAAGTCCAACCTCTGCAAGCTTTTCATTAACTTGTGCTTTTAATTTCTCGTTTGAATCTAAACGATGCTTAGTCATTGCAGTATTTAACTGGCAAGTATTACAGATAGTTACCATAGTCAAACCATGTTTTTCGGCATATGCAATATTTCTAGCATTTAGAACTAACGATAAAAAATCATCATAGTCTTGTAGGTGTGAAGCCCCACAACATGAAGCTTCAGTTAGTTCTATAAGTTCAATTCCTAACTTATCTGCAACTGCCATAGTCGACATCATTTGTTCAGGAGTACTTTGCTTAGCTGTACAGCCAGTAAAAAGTGCGTATTTTAATTTTCCCATTATTTTCTCCTAAAACTTTACTGTTGATGATGATTTAACAAGTTTTTTAATCTCATCTAGGTTGTCTGATTTCGTAATTGCCCATGGTGGAACAATTTTACCTTTTCTAAACATTTTAAGTGCTACTGGTATATGTTTAACAATAGCAGGACCTTCAGAATAAAGAACTAATCCACCTTCATCTAAGATACCATTTCTAGCAATTGAGTGTTTAAATCCAACTGCATGACGAGTAGCAACGTTACTAGTTGCAACACCCTCTTTAAATAGCATCTGATGAAGTTTAGTGATTTTATCAATTGGATTAACCTCTTTAGGACAAACCTCTGCACATTCAAAACACTTAACACAATCCCAAACACCTTGACTCTCTGAGTGAAGCTCGGTAAGTCTTTCTTTATGCGCTTGGTCACGTACATCAGCTTCAAAACGATATGCTTTTGCAAATGCAGCAGGTCCCATAAAGTTGTCGTTAATATCAACAACAGGACATGCGTAATGACAAGCTCCACACTGTATACAGATATCTGCGTCTAACAGGTCTTCAGCTTCTTCTTGAGTTACAATATGTTCATGCTCAGGATTCTCATCAACATCAGAAATTAAAAATGGATGTACAGCATCGTGTTTCTGCCAGAAGTCACCTTTATCAATAATCATATCTTTTACAGCACGCTTAGTGCTTAATGGCTCTATAGTAAGCTCGTTACCAAAAAGCTCAACCATAGAAGACATACTCTCTTTACATGCAAGAGTACTTTTGCCGTTAACTTTTATGGCACAAGCACCACAGATACCGTGACGACAACTTCTTCTATATGAAAAACTTCCATCATGGTCCCATTTAATTCTATTTAATATATCTAGTACAACTTCTTCAGAAGTTACATCCATCTCATAATCTTCATAGTATGGAAGATAATCATCATCAGCGTTAAAGCGAAATACTTTAAAGTTTACTTTTTGTGTTGTAATACCATCTGTACTCATAACTCTACCTCCCTACCTAGTATGTTCTTGCTTTAAGTTCATGTTTGCCAAGAACGACATCCATGTAATCAAGTGTAATATCACCGTTTCCATCCATATAAGCCATTGTATGCTTTAAAAAGTTTTCATCGTCACGTGACTCATAGTCTTCTCTATAGTGAGCACCACGGCTCTCATTACGTGCAATTGCACTCTCAACTATAAATGCAGAGTAATCAATCATATGTCCAAGTTCTATAGCTTCTTGAAGCTCTGTATTAAATACTTTAGATTTGTCTTTTACACGGATATTTTTAAATCTAGCTCTTATCTCTTTTACTTTAGCAACAGCAATTTCAAGAGTCTCTTTTGTTCTAAATGCACCGGCATTTTCAGTCATAGTATCTTGAAGCTCATTACGAAGATTTGTAACTGTTTCATCACCATTGTTGTTTAAAATATAATTTATTTCTGAAAGTGCAGTAGCCGCATCGTCTTCAGTTGCACTACGAAGTTCAATATTATCAACCTCTTCAACCATTGTTTTACCAACGTAACGACCAAATAAAAGTGCTTCAAGAACCGAGTTTGCACCAAGTCTATTCGCACCGTGAACAGATACACAAGAACACTCACCCGCAGCATAAAAACCTTCTACAAGTTCATTATTGTTTTTACGAACATTTCCAGCTATGTTTACAGGTATACCACCCATAGAATAGTGTGCAGTAGCAGAGATCAGTATAGGCTCTTTAATCATATCAAGACCTAAGAAAGTTATTGCTAAATCACGAAGTTCAGGAAGCCTTTCCATAATCAAGTCTTTTCCTAAATGTGTAACATCTATATATACAGCATCTTTTCTTGGACCAACACCGCGACCTTCACGAATCTCATTAAGAATAGCACGAGATACTACATCACGAGATGCTAATTCCATAGCATTTGGAGCGTATTTCTCCATAAATCTTTCACCCTCTGAGTTAAAAAGACGTCCACCTTCTCCACGAGCAGCTTCAGAAATTAAAACACCGTTACCAGAAAGACCTGATGGATGAAACTGTACAAACTCCATATCTTCCAATGGAAGACCATGACGAGCAACAATAGAAAGACCATCACC
>JAPHSI010000208.1 GCA_026193155.1 Sulfurimonadaceae bacterium
ACTTAACATATCCCCCATATCTGCCATCTTTGATTGTTGAATCAGCATCTTGTCTTTTTGTCTTAAGTTATGTAACTCTCTTGCCACTCTTTGCTCTAATGATGCATTTAAGAGTTCCAGCTGGTTTTGACGAAGTTTAACCTCATCCTGATACGATAAAAACATCTTATTTATAGTACGTGAAAATATTATTGATAAGAATATAACTAAAACAACTATAATTGCAGTGATTTTGGTTATAAAATCCAGTTCTTTATTCAAAAGGATTTGTATTTTTTCTTGTTTTTCAAGCTCACTTTTACTCATTTTTGATATATTAAATCCATATACTATATGCCAATCGAAAGATTCTATATATGTTGAATAATATAAATACCCATTTATATTTTGTTCATACCATTGTGGCTTTTTACTTAAGCTACCCTCTATTTTTTTCAGAGATTCATTTCCTAGGACTTCTCTCATTTTATGTGACAAATATATAGGTTTTTTATTATCAAATATAGCCATAAAATTATTTTGAGGTATCGGTGTTGAGCGGATAATATCATATGAGTTTTGCTTTACAAGTTCAAGTTGTTGGGTATCAAATATAGTTGAACCTATATACCAATCATAAAAACCCAAATCTTTTACATATATTGTTTTAACCCCTCCACCCTGATAATGGTTACTTTTTATAAAACCGTCTTTATGTTTTTTTACCTTGGTAATCTCTTCTAAAACGATGGCACGTCCATCAGCGTCACTATATGCCATTATATTTTTATCTTCAAGCTCACGAGAACCGCTTAAGATGCTTTGTCCATTAAAAGAAGTTATAAATATATAATTTTTTTTCTCATTAAAATACATTTTTGAGAGTGCATCTTTAATACGGTTTTTTATATCACGTTTTGAATTTGTTTTTTTATACTTTTCGTATATATATTTAGCACTTTCATATGCTAAATCTACCCTGGTTTTTAACTCTTTTTTTATAGAAGAATCTATAGAATCACTTTTATATTTAAATAATGAGTCTAATTGATTAACCCATATTTCACTCTCATTTTTTTTATTTGTAATATACTCACTTATAGAGTTTTTTCTAGCCTGTTCAAAATACTCTTCAACCTTATCTATATAAAAAGTCCCGATAAAAAAACTAACTACTAAAATAAGGGACAAAGGAATAATAATTATAAGGTTAGGAATCAACTTGGTTTTATCAAAAAAATTATACTTCTTAGCCATCTTCATCACTTCTTATATTTAATACTTTTTTGGGCTTTAATCCAAGTTCGACTACATTTGCAGCACGTTTAATAATATTTCCTCGTCCAGATTTGAGCCTATTCATAGCAATATCATAACTCTCTTTTGTTTTATCTATATGTGAACCGATACGTTGCATCTCTTCTACAAAACCAACAAGTTTATCATACATAGCCTCGGCTTCAAGTGCTATTTTTTTAGCATTATCTTCTTGCCTTTGCGTACGCCAGATATGCTCAATTGTACGAAGCGTAACCATAAGTGTTGATGGTGAAACTACAAGTATATTACTCTCATAAGCACGCTTAAAAAACTCTCCGTCTTGTTCAAGTGCTAATAAAAAAGCACCTTCTATCGGCATAAACAAAAGTACATAATCTAGTGTATTTACTCCATCTAGTTTCTCATACTGTTTTGTACTCAACTCTTTCACATGTTTAGAAATTGATGAAATATGCTCTTTCAAAGCTATATTTTTCACCTCAGTATCATCTTCATTGACAAAACGTTCATAAGCATTTAAAGAGACTTTTGAATCAACTATGATATCTCTCTCACCCGGCATATGTATGACAACGTCTGGAAGGTATCTATTTCCTGTATCATCTTTGAGATGCATCTGAAGTTCATACTCACTTCCCTCTCTTAAACCTGATTCTTCAAGTATTCTCTCTAAAACTATTTCACCCCAGTTACCTTGAGTTTTATTTTCACCCTTAAGAGCATTGGTAAGGTTAAGTGCATCTTGACTTAGTTTTGTGTTCATCTCTTTTAAACGCTTTAGTTCATCTTTTAAAAGATGTCTGTCTTTTAACTCTTCATTGAATTGTTCTTGAGATAATTTGGAAAAATTGCTAATCTGTTCACGAAAAGGTTTTAACATCATCTCAAACTGCTTTTGATGAACCGTATCAAAACTTTTACTCTTATCATCAAATATTTTATTTGCCAAAAGTCTAAACTCGTTTGAGAGCTCATTTTTCGCATTTTGGAGTACATCTAATTTCTCTTTAGAAGTTTTTAATTCTTGTTCATATTTAGTTTTTAAAACTGCATAATTCAACTCTATATTTTTTAGTGAACTGTTTTGTTTTAAAAACAAATATATCAAAATAATTATTATTACAATTGAAATTAGAAAAAGAATAAAGTATATTTCCAAGAAAACTTCCTGCTTATTTTATTCCAATATTATACAATAATTGTATATCTTGGTATCATATGATAAATAATTTTCAATTATTATGATAGAATACCGACTATGATAGAATGGAATGAAGGTCTTAACCTAGGTATTAAAGCACTAGATGATGATCATAAAAGACTTTTACAACTAATTAATAGCCTTTCTGAATCTATAGATAAAAATGAACCAAAAAATATAATTGAACATATTTTTTTAGAACTAGAGAAGCTTACAAAAAAGCATTTTGAACGTGAAGAAGATTATTTAGAAGGTTGTAGTTGTACGAAGCTTGATGAACATAAGGTTCAACATGCTGATTTTTTATCTAAATTATCAGAACTAAAAAATAAAGCATTATCGGCAAATGATTATATATCTATTCAAGACGTAACTGTATATCTAACAGAATGGCTGCTAAATCATGTTATAGAAGAAGATATTCCAACAATAACTGTTTTTCAAAAATGTGGACTCACACAACATGAAGAAAAAAAAGACAAGTCTTTACTAGAAAAACTTATTAAAATAACAACGGATAGGTTTAGTTTTACAAAACGCATATTTCTCTCAGCAATTGTACCACTTTCAGGGATGCTGCTTTTTGGTACAATTATTATCGTGGTAAATTTTAATGAATATCTTAATATGAAAAGAACTTCAACTATAACCAATATGACATCTACTATAAACGAACTAGTACATAATCTTCAAATTGAAAGAGGTTTAAGTAGTGGTTACCTAACATCTATTTCTAAAGATAGATTTAAACAAAGTCTGCACGAACAAAGAAAAATCGTTGATAATATTGCGAAAAATCTCTCGAGTAAAGTAAAAAGTATCCAATTAAATAATTTAATACTTATAAAAACAAATATAAAAATTTTACAAGAAGACCTATTATCCTTAAATAATATACGAAAAGACATAAACGATAAAGAAATATCAAAAAAACAAACAATAGATACTTATTCTAACATAATAAAAAATCTACTGAATATAACTCCAAAGATAGCAACTTTAAACCTAAACAAGGAACTTTCATCTTCTATAGCAACCCTCTCCTCAATTCAACTTTTTAAAGAGTCTATCGGACGTGAGAGAGCATACGGGACAGCTATACTTGAGAAAAAAGATGTAACCATAGATGAATATGCACCTTTTATAGAACTAATCGGTACCCAAATTGCATTTTTAAATACCTTTGAGCATACAGCTTCTGAAAAACAAAAAACATCCAAAAATTTACTTATAAACTCCTATATTGCAAAACAAATACAAGCTTATGAAAAAGATATAAAAAACTACAATTTTAATAACTTGGATTCTAAAGTATGGTTTAAATCTTCTACACATTATATAAATAAAATAAAACTATTTGAAGATGATATTCTTCAAGAGATAAACGCACTGATAGATAAAAACATTGATTCTACTGTAACGAACTTTTTTTTATGGATAACATTTAATACTATTATACTTGCTATAAACCTTTTTATACTTTATACATTTAAAAAGAGTACGGTACTACAAATTGACAAATTGACAAATGCAATGAGAGATTTAGCTACAGGCGGTAGAGGTTTTAGATTATCACCTATAAATATGAATAGGGATGAGATAGCATATATGTACGATGCTTATGAGACAACTAGACAGAAACTCCTTAAAGGTGATATTTATACACAGCTATATTTGAGTAAAAATAAAATAGAACTAAAAAATAAAGAGAGAGAAAATATTAAACTTGAGGAGATGGCTTTTATAGACCCTTTAACAGGAACCGTAAACCGTCGAAAATTTGAAGAGTTATCCAACAAAGAGATAGAACGTTCTAATCGATATAAAACAAACCTAAGCTTTTTGATGATGGATATTGACCATTTTAAGCATATCAATGATAATTATGGACATGCTATAGGAGACGAAGTTCTCAAACATTTTGCTTCTGTATGTTTAGAAATGGCAAGAAGCCTAGATGTTGTAGCAAGAATAGGCGGTGAAGAGTTTGTTGTAATGCTTCCTGAAACTACGAGCAATGGTGCATATAAATTTGCTGAAAGATTTAGAAAAGAAATTTATACTTCCGAATTAAATATAGATGGAAAAGATATTAGATATACAGTGAGTGTAGGTTTATCTTGTTTAAATAAAAACAAAGATTTAAAGAGTGTTTTACAAAGAGCAGATCAAGCTTTATATAGAGCTAAAGAGTCTGGAAGAAACCGTACAGTAATAAATAAGTAAGATTTTTTTACACAATATATACTTAAACTATTTTAAACTTAGTGTAACTTCAACTTAAACTTGGTTTAACTTAGATACAATTCCAAACAAATTTTTCTAGGGGGCGGTGTTAGTCCTACGATAAGAAGCCTATATATAAACTAAGCTCACTTGCGTCATCCCCTTAATACAAAGGTAAATGATGCAAGATAATGCACAAAATGAAATAGTTGAACAAGAGGTTCAACCTATAATAACTTTCCAAGACTTAGGTCTAAAAAAACAGATTTTAAACTCTGTAAAAAAAGCTGTTTTTACAGTACCTAGTCCTATACAGGCTCAAGCTATCCCTGTAGTTTTAAGCGGACGCGATATGGTTGGTCAAGCACATACAGGTACGGGGAAAACTGCAGCTTTTGGACTTCCGTGTTTAAACAACATGAAGGGAGAAAGCGGTGTTGAAGTACTTGTTATCACACCTACACGTGAGCTTGCTACACAAGTATCCGATGAACTTTTCAAATATGGAAAAGATTTAGGTGTAAAAACTACAACTATATATGGTGGTAGCTCATACAAACGTCAAATAGATTTAGTTAAACGTGGAGCAGGTATAGTTGTAGCTACACCTGGACGTCTTCTAGATATATTAAAACGTAATATGTTAGATAACTTTGCACCAAACATGGTTATACTAGATGAAGCTGACGAGATGCTTGATATGGGATTTTTAGATGATATTAACGAAATATTTTCTTATCTACCTACTTCTCGCCAAACTCTACTTTTCTCAGCTACCATGCCTAAACCTATAAAACTTTTAGCAGAGCGTATATTAGAAAATCCTGAGTTTATCTCTATAACTAAAGGTGAGACAACAAATGCAGATATCTCTCAAGAGTATTATGTAATTGATGAAAGTGAACGTGATGACGCTATTATCCGTTTAATGGATTCAGAAGAAACTGGTAAATCAGTAGTATTTTGTCGTACAAAAAGTGAAGTTGATAGACTTAGTAATGTTTTAAGCAATGCAGGTTATTTAGCAAACGGTCTACACGGAGATATGGAACAGCGTCAACGTGAAACTGTAATCAGCGGATTCAAGAAAAACTCGGTAAAAGTTTTAGTTGCAACTGATGTAGCTGCTCGTGGTATACATGTAAACAACATTACTCACGTTTTTAACTACCATATACCGTTTGACCCAGAATCTTATGTTCACCGTATAGGACGTACTGGGCGTGCAGGAACTAAAGGTAAAGCAATCACTTTACTTACTCCACACGAATTTAAAGAGCTTCAAAAAATCAAGAAAAAAGTTGGAACTACAATGGAACATGCTTATGTTCCAAGCAAGAATGATTTACGAGAAACTTCTATTAAAACTTTAGTTAGTTCAATAGAAGATCATAAAATATATGATGAAGCTCATAAAATTTTAGATATGTTAAAAAATGACATAGATGAAGAAACAATTATGTATAAACTTGTATCTATGCTTTTAGACAGACAAAGTGTTAAAGGTCCTGCTGATATCGGAATACCAGCTGAAAAATTAACTAAAATACTTGAAAAACTTGAAAAACAAGGTGACACTAGAGGTAGTGGTCCTCGTGGTCGAGGTCGTGGAAACTACCGTGGAAACCGTAGCCGTAGCGGTGGTGGAGATAGAAACTCTAGCCGTTCACGTCGTGGAAATAATAATGGCGGACGTAATAAATATAAAACTGTCTAATTCCTTCTACATGACTTTAACGAAAAGGAATATCTTCTTTAGGAAGATATTCACGGGAACTTATAATAGAGACGAAGGTACTCAACCAACCAAATTTCTAACCTTCATTAATATTAACAACTAAACTCTTAATTCAAACTACTACTTTGCTCTATTTTAATTAAACTAAAACTTTAAAATATCAACTTTTCCTTCATATTTATGCAGCATTTGCTTTTTTCAATCTCCTGTGAATATTTTTTATAAAAAATATTCCATACACACAAGACAAGGGCAAATATGCTATAATTTTTTTAAATAGCTAAACAAAAGGAAATGAGATGCATACTATTATTTATGAAGATAAAGATTTATATGTACAAAAAGAAGAGAGTGAGATTCCTTGGCTTAAAATATTTACAAAAGAACCATATAAAGAACTTGGTGATATACCGATAAAACTAAGAAAACATTTGTGGGATGTGTATGATATTATTGAATTTCACATGAAGTTTTATTATAAACCCGAAAAAATAAATATGGCTTCTTTTGCAAATAAATTACCTCAAGTACACATACATGTAATGGCTAGATTTGAAAATGACAGTTGGTTTCCCAACAACGTATGGGAAGAAAAACTAAGAGAAGGAAATTTAAAACTTCCTGATGAGAAAAATTTTTTTAAAGAGCTTCACATTGCTTTAACAGATCAGTTAAAAAACCTTACTACTGAAGATAGACGTGACCCAGACAAGGATAGACGACGTCATAACTAAGCTAGTTTATTTAAGAGGTGAGAAAGGAACAAGTGCAGAACCCCATGTAAGTCCTCCACCAAACGCATCTAATAGCATTAATTCACCATTTTGCAACCTACCGCTCTCATATATATCGTTAATAGCCATAGGTATAGATGCTCCTGATGTATTTCCGTATTTTGCAACTGTAAGTACTACTTGTTCATCTTTTAGCTTTAGTGCATCTCCAACAGCTTTTATGATTCTATAATTAGCTTGATGTGGAATAAAATGTTTAATATCATCACTATGAATGTTATTTTCTTTTAAAATATCTATAACATCCTTAGTAAGTGTACGAACGGCAATTTTATAAGTTTCATTACCCTTCATCTGCATAAAACATCCTGCAGCTTCTTGCTCTAATGAATCATGTGCTGAACCACTTCCACCATTTGGAGTCATAAGTAAATCAGCATAATTACCATCAGAACCGGTATGTATGTCTATTATAGCTTCTTCTTTATTATCCGTAGCACTAATAATAGCTGCACCTGCACCGTCACCAAACAATATACAGGTACCACGATCACTAAAATCTGTAATAGCAGATAACTTCTCTGCACCGATAATTAGCACATTTTTCTTCATTCCGGATTCTATAAAAGCTTTTGCTATGGATAATATATATACAAAACCTGTACAAGCTGCAGATATATCAAATGCCTGAACATTAGGTAGTCCTAGTTTTTGTGCAATTATAGTTGCTGTAGATGGCATACAAAAATAATCAGGTGAGATTGTAGCACATACAACTAAATCTATATCTTCTTTAGCTATAGTACTTCTTTGTAGCGCTGTTTCTGCAGCTTTTACACCCATGTCTGATGTAAACTCATTCTCGTGCGCAATATGACGCTCTTTTATACCAGTACGTTTAGTAATCCATTCATCTGAAGTATCTACCATTTTTGATAAATCTTCATTTGTTAAAATTTTTTCTGGTACATAAGCTCCAATGGAGCGAAAAGCAGCATAAGCCATCTTGTTAACCTTTAATTAGATTGTTTTTCGTTTAAATCAGCTATACGATTAACAATATGTTCATTAACACCAGTTTCAGTATAGTCTATCGCTTGAAAGATTGCATTTTTAATAGCTTTTGGTCCACTTTTTCCATGGCTAACAATTGCACAACCTTTTATTCCAAGAAGTGGTGCTCCACCTACTTCTTCATAATCCATCTGTTTTTTTAGTAATTTAAATACTTTTCTCATAAGAAGAGCACCGGTAATTGAAACAGGTGATTTTCTAATGTATTCTTTAATAAGACCACTAACAGTTGAAGCTACACCCTCACTTGCTTTAAGAACAAGATTCCCAATAAAACCGTCACAAGTAATTACATCAGTGGTACCGTTAAATATATCACCACCTTCAACATTACCTCTAAAACCTTTATAATCCTCAAGAATTTTAAAAGCTTCTTTAGTTACTTCATTACCCTTAGATTTCTCTTCACCGTTTGCTAATAAACCAATTTTAGGAATATCTATACCAAACATATCTTCAGCATAACATCCGCCCATTATTGCAAACTGAACTAAATGTTCAGCTTTAGAGTCAACATTAGCACCTGCGTCTAAAAGGATTGAACGTCTATGATTTCTAGTTGGCATAAGTGCTGCAAGTGCAGGACGTAATACACCCTTAAGACGACCAAGTCTTAATGTAGCAAGCGTCATTGTAGCACCGCTATGACCTGCTGATACTACACCGTCTGCTTCACCATTTCTTACTAAATCCATAGCTATATAGATGGTGCTCTCTTTACGTTTTACTGCATCTGTTGCAGCATCACTCATAGAGATAACATCATCAGCATCTACTATAGAAATTTTAGCTCTATAACTTCTTGGTAACAGAGGTAAAATTTCATCTTTTTTACCTACAAGAATTGGTATAAATCTTTTTTTCTTTAAAGCTTGAATACATCCCTTGACAATTGGTTCAGGACCGAAGTCCCCACCCATTGCATCAATAGCAATTCTCACCATTGATTATTTGTACTCACCAGTAGTTGGGTTGATATGATGTGGTAACTTGTAAGTCCCATCTTTATCTTTTACCGGACGAGCTAATTTAATTTTGTAGTGAGTTCTTCTTTTCGCTGAACGTGAATGAGATACTCTTCTCTTAGGTACTGCCATCTTATTTTCCTTTTCATTTATTTATTAATTGCTTGACTTATTAGGTCTTAAGCATACCTCATTTTGAGGTAAATTTTATTCTTAATATTTAAGAATTTTTACATTTTGAACAAGTGTTATAATCACTTTTAACAAGTTCCAGCTCTGAAGCTAAAATCTCATCTAGATCAGCTTCACCGTCTATCGCTTCTACGACATCGATTAAGCTTTCATTTGAAGCCTTATATAAGCCATCAGAGATAAAAAAATCTATTTTTTCATCTATATTCATCTCATAATTTTCGGCACAAACATCACAAATAACGGGTAAAGACCCCTTTATTTCAGCATCTAAGCGAAATAATTTGTCGCTATCATACTGTAAAAAACCTTTAAAAGTAATTTTATCAGATATTATTTCAAAATCTGATGGAGTTTTTGAAACTTTTATTAGTTTAATATTCATAAATTATATTATGAAATTTCTCTTTCAGAGAAGAAAAATGCAATCTCGATTGCTGCGTTCTCAACAGAATCACTTCCGTGAACAGCATTTGCATCTATGTTTTCAGCAAAGTCAGCACGAATAGTACCAGCCTCAGCTTCTTTAGGGTTAGTAGCACCCATTAACTCACGATTCTTAGCCATTGCATTCTCACCTTCAAGTACTGAAACTACAACTGGTCCAGAAATCATGAAGTCAACTAAATCATTAAAGAAAGGTCTCTCAGCATGTATTGCATAAAAAGCTTCTGCATCTGAACGAGTTAATTGAATCTTTTTAGTTGCTGCAATTTTAAGTCCATTGCTCTCAAAACGGTCTAATATTTTACCAATAACACCCTTAGATACGGCATCTGGCTTAATAATTGATAGTGTACGCTCCATCAAAACTCCTAGTTAATTTTAAAAATAGGATGGAATTATACCGAAATTTTTATGTTTTTTGATTAAATTTGTAAATTTTTCCAAGCGAGATGCTTGGAAATTGTATTTATAAAGTAAGTTTCTTACTCTACTACAGGTTCGTGGTTAGAACGCTGGTCTTCAGTAATATCATCACGGTGTGACGGTGAATCACCGATAGCATTCCATGTAATACATCCCTCTGTAGGACATGCAGTAGCACATGCAGGCTCATCGTGATGATCTACACATTCCACACACTTATCACCATATACATAATAAATCTCTTCACCTGTTGGATTATCATCCTCATCAACGATTGCTTCTACTGGACACTCATCAATACAAGCACCACAGTTAATACATGTATCATTAATTAATACTGCCATATTCTTCTCCATTAAATAATTTCAAAAGCAAGTTTATCACAGTAATTTTAAAGATAGCTAAAATATTTGTTTTTCTTTGAATAAAAATCCCCATGTGAGGGGATTTGATAACGATTATTATTAAATAGACAAGTAGTTTTTAATATCTTGTACTTTATTAGTCTGTTCCCATGGAAATTCTTCACGTCCAAAGTGTCCATAAGCAGCAGTTTTACGATAAATAGGACGTAATAAATCAAGTGATTCAATAATTCCTTTTGGAGAAAGGTCAAAAAGTTCTTTTACACACTCTTCAATCTTAGATTCTTCAACTTTTCCAGTCCCGTGAGTATCTACCATAATTGAAACTGGTTGAACTACACCGATAGCGTATGCTACTTGAAGTGTTGCTTTATCACATGCACCTGAAGCTACTAAATTTTTAGCTACCCATCTAGCTGCATATGCTGCACTTCTATCAACTTTAGTAGGGTCTTTTCCAGAAAATGCACCACCACCGTGTGGACAGCTTCCACCATAAGTATCAACGATAATCTTACGACCTGTAAGACCCGCATCACCTTGCGGTCCACCAATTACAAATTTACCAGTAGGATTAATATGATATATAGTATCGTCACTAATCATATCTGAAGGGATAACTTTTTTAATCACCTCTTCTATCATATCTTTATGAATCTGCTCTTGGCTAGTTTCAGGTGAGTGTTGAGTTGAGATAACTACTGTTTCAACAGATACTGGCTTACCATCTACATATTTTACAGATATTTGAGCTTTACCATCTGGACGAAGATAAGGGACTATCCCCTCTTTCCTAACTTCAGCAAGTCTTTGTGTAAGACGGTGTGCCAAGTGTATAGGTAGTGGCATAAGGACATCTGTTTCACGACATGCGTAACCAAACATTAATCCTTGGTCACCTGCGCCTATCTCACCACTAGCTTGGTCAACACCTTGGTTGATATCAGGTGACTGCTCACCAATACCGTTTAATACAGCAGCAGATCTATGGTCAAAACCATAAGTAGCGTCTGTATAGCCTATTTCCTGAATAACCTCTCTTGCAATCTCTTGCATCGGCGCATAAGCCGTTGTCTTCAGTTCGCCTGCTATTACACAAAAACCATTAGATACTAAAGTTTCACACGCTACTCTAGCATTTTTATCATTTTCAATAATATAATCCAAAATTGCATCACTGATTTGATCAGCCATCTTATCCGGATGCCCTTCTGTTACAGACTCTGAAGTAAATATGTACTCTTTTTGTGACATTATTTTCTCCCGTCATCGATTTTTATTGAAATATGGGATAACCCATAAATCGACAGAAGTATACCTTAATAATATTAAATATTACACAAAACAGATCAAGCTTTAAGTGTGAAATAGCAAAAGATAAAAATTATCCTTAAGGATTATTTTTAACTTTAGAATCATCTATTTTTATTAATAAAGTTCAGCTAAAATTTCGGCATAACAAAACAAAAAACAGTGTAAAACTTTTAAGATTTTACACTTAAACAAAAGGAAAATATATGTTAGTAACAAACCCAGCTCCAGATTTTACAGCAACTACAGTTTTAGCAGACGGTTCAATCGTTGAAGACTTTAAATTAAGTGAAAACTTCGGTGAAAAAGGTACGGTGTTATTTTTCTATCCATTAGATTTTACTTTCGTTTGTCCATCTGAAATTATTGCTTTCTCTCACAGAATCGAAGAATTTAAATCTCGTGGTGTTAACGTTATCGGTGTATCTGTAGATTCACAATTTTCACACTTTGCTTGGAGAGAAACTCCTGTAAACAATGGTGGTATAGGACGTATTAAATATCCACTAGTAGCTGATTTAACAAAACAAATTTCTAGAGACTACGATGTACTTTTTGGTGATTCTGTAGCACTTCGCGGTTCATTCTTAATTGATGGAAATGGAATTGTACGTCATGCTGTAATCAATGATTTACCACTTGGTCGTAACATTGATGAGATGATCCGTATGGTTGATGCAATGCAGTTTACTGATGAGCACGGTGAAGTTTGTGCAGCGGGTTGGAACAAAGGTGATGAAGGTATGAAAGCTTCTACTGAAGGTGTTGCAGAATATCTTGCAAAACACGAAAACGATTTATAATAAGTTTTCAGACAGATTCCAACTTTATGTTGGAATCAAGCTCTCTTAATATACAATTTTCCTAAAAAAGAATGTAGGGATATTTTTGTATAAACTTTTTCTCCTCTTACTTTTGCCAATCTTATCACTTTTTGCAAAAGACATATATCCAACTAAAGAGTTTCAGTCTTTTGGATTTGTAAATGATTTTGTTGTTGATAGTGGTAAACTTTATGCCGCAAATGATGAAGGTACTATTGATATATTTGATACAAATACTCAAAAATTAATTGAACAAATAGTATTACCACCCGTAAACACTGCTATGGGAAAACTAATAGCTGCAAATATCTTAAGTGTAGACAGAATAAACAACAAAACATTACTTTTAAGTATGGGTAGGGATGGGTTTAGAAACGTATGGATTTATGAGAACAATAAACTAAAACAAATAATTGATGAGAAAAAGAAACTTACCATTAAAGAAGCTCGTTTTGTAAATAATGAGCAAATTATTTTTGGAACTTTCGGCTCAGAAATAATACTTCACGATACATCAGAACAATATAATCTTTATAAGGCTCATGTCTCATACTCTACTCTTGGCGATATAACACTAAATGTAGATAAAACAAAAATGGTTTTATCTGATGAGAGTGGAGAGATAAAACTCATAGATATAAAAAGCTCAAACATAGAAAAAATATACAACTCTCAAAATGTTGATAATGTATACAGAGTAGCTTATGAAAATGGAGTCATAATTACAGCAGGTCAGGATAGGCGTGTAGCTGTCTACCAAAATGGGGAAGATGATTATCATATAAAAAGTAATTTTTTAGTTTACTGCGTAGGTCTTAGTCCAAGTGGTAAAACAGGTGTTTACTCTGCAGATGCACAAAATAATCTTCAAATATTTTATACCAAGACAAAAAAGATGGGTGACAGATTAGTTGGTCATAACAGCATAATTAATCAAATAAAATTTATTAGTGAAAAAGAGCTATATAGCGTAGGTAGCCGAAATAAGATTTTTTATTGGAGACTTGATTAGTCTACAAATCCTCTATTATTAAGGATTTGCATGTCTAGAGTTTTTTTCTTCATTTAACATCTTAGATAATATGTCTGAAACTTCTTTACTGGCTTTTTGTGCTTGATTAAAATAAGTTTTTACATTAGTAGCTTCTTCAACACAGGTTCCGTCTTTTACACATTGTATAGCTTTGTGAATATTATCGTGAACCTCTTTATGAGGATGAGCAAGTTTTGAATAACTTGAAGTTTTACTGAATATCTCTTTCCCGACACCGTTGTTATACCACTTGCCTAAACGACATGTAGTATCAGAAGCAAGTTCCGTATCTAGTCTATTTGTAAATACAGTATTATATCCGTTTGCCTTGAAGAGCAGATGATCAAGTTTTACAAGAATCATAAATATAGCATATGTAACATCTTTATTCTCACAAGATATTTGCGAAGAATTATCGTTAAGCTTATCCATCATATTTTTAATCTCCCGCATCTGCTCATTTGACTCAGTCGATAATTCTTCCATAGATTTTGAGTGTTCATGTACTTCTTGGGTATTTTGTTTTAAGCCCTGAACTGTTATTTCAACTTCACTTGTAGCTTTTTGGGTTCTCTCTGCAAGTTTTCTGACCTCATCTGCTACAACTGCAAATCCGCGACCGTGCTCACCCGCACGAGCAGCCTCTATCGCAGCATTTAGTGCTAGTAAATTTGTCTGCTCACTTATACCTTTGATAAGGTTTATAACATCAGATATACTTTCAACATTGGAATTTAAAATATTAACCTGTTCATAAGTGCTGGTTATATGCGTTAAAAGTATGTCCATTGTGCTAATTAGAGACTCAACACCATCAAGTGAACTGCCTACATGTAAAGTATTCTGTATATTTTTATCATCTATATCCTGCAACAATTCTACATTCAATCCGAGTTCACCCTGTAGATTTCCTAAATCATTTAGGCACGATTCCGTTAAACTAGTCGTAAGATTTATAATCAAATCTGCCATATCCTTATTGTTTTTGACAGACACAGATTTTCGCTCCATATCTTGAATCTTTTTTTCTGCTAAGTCAAGTTCTCTTTTTAAAGATTCTATTTCCCGGTTTTTTGTTTCTAGTTCATCTTCTAATTTAGAAGTTTTATTACCAAACATACAATATTTTCCCCCTCTTTTTTTATAAAATGTGTCATATTGTAGCACTATAATTATTTTTAATTTTTTAATTTTTTAATTTTTATAAACTTAATTTGTTATTATTAAACATTAAAGCCTTCTTATCGGCATATATAAGTTCATACCATTGTCTGTTAGGGGCAATTAAATTTAGTCTTTTAGGGTTTGAGCAACGTGAGAGTGCTACATAAAACTGACTCGGTGCAAATATCTCATCTGTCGCAATTATCAAATCTTCTATACTCATCCCCTGAGATTTATGTATAGTTATTGCATATGCAAGTTTTATTGGGTACTGATAGATGCTAAAAACATCCTCTTCTTGAAGCTGCTTCTTGCCGTCTTTTACTTTTTCAACCCATTTTGACTTACTCATCCTTACAGGTTCAAGCTTTACAATTTTTCCATCAGCTTTTTGAACATAGATATACTGGGCATCCATATTAACGACCCTGCCTTTTTGACCGTTAAAATAGTTCCAAGAATTTCTGGTAAATAAAACCGGTACACCTATCTTTAACTCTAA
>JAPHSI010000229.1 GCA_026193155.1 Sulfurimonadaceae bacterium
CTATTACTTTATGTGCGGGTACTTTAGCTGAGTGTTATACTGAAGTTGTTCGTGCATTTAATTTAGCTGATCGTTTCATGCAGCCTGTAATTGTATTAACTGATGAAACATTAGGACATATGCATGGTAAAGCGATGCTTCCAACTGTAGAAGAAGTTGAAGCTGGAATAGTACCACGTAAAAAATTTGAAGGTGCGCCTGAAGATTATAGACCATACGAATGTGGTCCAACAGAACCAGCAGTTCTTAACCCAATGTTTGAAGGTTATAGATACCACTTTACTGGTCTTCACCATGATGGAAAAGGTTTCCCTACAGAAGAGATTGAAACTTGTAGAAAACTTATTCAAAGACTTGAAGATAAAGTTATGGCTCATACTGATGAGTTAGAACTTAATGAAGAATTTATGTGTGATGATTTAGAAGAAAATGATATTTTAATCATTGCTTATGGTTCTGTATCACTTGCAGCTAAAGAGGCGATTCGTCACTTAAGAGCGGATGGTATTAAAGCTGGTTTATTCAGACCAATCACATTGTGGCCATCACCAGCTGAGAGAATCAAACACTTTACAGATAAAGTTAAAAACGTATTATGTGTAGAGCTTAACATTAGACAATATACTGAAGAAGTAGAGAGAGTTTCTCAAAGACTTGATATTGAAGGTCTTTATAAAGTTAATGGTAGAGCAATATCACCATATGAAATTGTAAATAAAGTAAAAGAGGTATTCTAAGATGGCATTTAATTACGATAAATATTTAAGACTTGAAAAAATGCCAACACTTTGGTGTTGGGGTTGTGGTGATGGTGTTATTTTAAAAGCATTCATCCGTTCAATTGACAAAATGGGTATAAACCAAGATGATGTATGTGTTGTATCTGGTATTGGATGTTCAGGAAGATTTTCTTCTTATGTTGATTTTAATACTATTCATACTACACATGGCCGTACGGTAGCATATGGTACTGGTGTTAAGCTTGCTTTCCCAGATAAACTTGTTGTATGTGTTGGTGGTGACGGTGATACACTGGCAATAGGTGGTAATCATACTATTCACTCTTGTAGAAGAAATATAGATATGACTTTAATTGTTATTAATAACTTTATCTATGGTTTAACAAACTCACAAACTTCACCTACTACACCTCAAGGTATGTGGACTGTATCACAAAAAGCTGGTAATATTGATCCAACTTTTAATGCTTCTAACTTAGCTATTGCTGCAGGTGCTTCTTTTGTAGGACGTGAGTCGATGCTAGATCCTAAAAAGCTAGAGAAAATCATGATCAAAGCATTAGAACATAAAGGTTTCTCTTTCTTAGAAGTACTTTCTAATTGTCATATTAACCTTGGTCGTAAAAACCAAATGAAAAATGCAATGGAAAATCTTGAGTGGATTGATAGTATTACAGTTGCTAAGAAAAAATATGATGCAATGAGTGAAGAAGAAAGATTAAACCTACTTCCAACAGGTATTTTAAAACAAGATACTGAGGTTCGTGAATACTGTGAAATGTACCAAGAAATTAAAGATGTGCATCAAGGTAAACGTAACAAAATCACTCAAGATGATTTTGCTAAGAAAATATAAGGAGAAACACAATGGCTAGAACTTTAATGAGATTTACAGGTGTTGGTGGACAGGGTGTTCTTCTTGCCGGTGAAATTTTTGCAGCTGCAAAAATAAAAACTGGCGGTCATGGATTAAAAACAGCTACATATACATCACAAGTTCGTGGTGGTCCAACTGTTGTTGATATTACTCTTGATGATGAAGAGATATATTATCCATATGCAAATGATGGTGAAATAGATTTCATGTTATCAGTTGCGCAAACAAGTTATAACCTTTTCAAAAGTGGTGTATCTAAAGGTGGAACAATTGTAATTGATCCAAATCTTGTAACTCCAACTGAAGAAGATAGAAAAAACTGGAATATTTATGAGATTCCAATTATTACTATTGCAAAAGAAGAGGTTGGTAATGTTATTACTCAATCTGTTGTTGCATTATCAATAGCTAATACTATGATGGAAGCAATTGATAAAAATGACTTAATAGATGTTATGCTTTCAAAAGTACCACCAAAAGTACATGAAGCAAATAAAAAAGCATATGAGCTTGGTGAAAAATATGCCAATGAAGTTAAAGCTTAGTATTTAACTTCAAAGGCAGCCCTAGAAGAAGGGCTGCCTTTTTTTAACTTTCTTTTTAATATTAAACAATATGAGTAAATTTATTATTTGTGTTTAATACTTTCCCAAAAAAAATCAACATGTTTTTCAAATTGAGTGGATAAAGCATCAGTACTTTTATTGTCAAAACGAAGAAGAGTGACCTGTAATCTGATATAGAATAGGGTGGATAAAAACTCATAGGCCATCAACATTGGATCAGACGATTTGATTAATGAATTTTGCATCATTATAAAAAAACCTTCAGACAATACCTGAATGTTTTTATCGTTAAACTCACTCATAAACTGCTCTCTAAGCTCCTTATTTGCAAATAACTCTATCATGAGTAGTCTAAACATGTTCTCATTGTTTTTATCGAATGTAAGCAGTTTATACTGCATTGCATATTTTGTTAAAAAAGCTTTCCCTTTTACGGCACTCTCCTTTATCTCATCATCTTTAAGAGAGAAGGGGGTGCTAAATATATTTTTTGATACCTCTAAAAAAATCTCTTCTTTATTTTTAAAATGATTATATAAAGCACTTTGCTTTATTCCTACATCAGCCGCAATAGTACGCACACTAGTGCCTTTATATCCGTGTTCGCAAAATAATTTTGTTGAACTTTTTAATATTTTTTCTTTTGTTGAAAGCAATATAAACTCCTTAGAATAGGGCTATTTAAGATGAACATTCGTTCTTGGAAATATAATTATATATGAACACTTGTTAATTTATACTTACTCAATATGAACACTTGTTAATTTAATAAACCTTTAAAGAGAACAACTGTTCTTTTGTTTTAAAAAAAAGAAGGTATAAAGGAAATGTTTTATATAATATTGCAGGTGTAATGGATAGTTAATTGAATAATTTCAATAGGAAAGTCCGAGCTGCTATAAGAGAGTGTTTCATCTAACTGATGACCAGTGTAAACTGAGGGAAAGTGCAACAGAAATATTACAGCCACATATGTGGTGATGGTGAAAAGGTGGTGTAAGAGACCACCGGTTTTTATGGTAACATAAAGAGCTTGTAAACCCAACACGGCAGCAAGAAACAAATGGTTAGCCTCTTATAAAAGTATATTCTTATACTAATGCTTTTGTTTCGCTAGAGATACTTTGTGAAAAGTATAGTAGATTAATGCTATCAATACAAAACTCGGCTTATATTACACCTATTTAATACTACATACTAAATAATATGAATACAATACTATTTAAAAAGATTAAGATACCTGAGAAGAAAAAAACTATTTTCAATAGAATATACATTATGTTAACCAAATCATATCTTTATTCTTATATCTCTTCAAAATGTACTATAATTCCAAAATATTTTAATTAGAGAGTTTTTTATAGATGAAAAAAGTTATAGTAATTGGTGCCGGCTACGGAGGTTTAAGAGCTATTGAGAATTTAGTCAACAATAAAGATATAGAACTTTATCTTTTTGATCAAAACTCTTACCATTACCTTCAGACTGAAGCATATGGTTATATAGCAGGTAGATTTGATTTACACGATGTCGCACTAGATTTAAAAAACTGGTGCAATGGATTTAAGCGCCCTATTACATTCATTCAAGAAAAAGTAGAATTTATAAACTCATCACAACAAACTGTAAAAACACATTCTTCGAATTTTGATTATGATTACCTAATTATAGCTACGGGTGCACGTACAAACTTTTTTAACTTTATTTCTGGTATGGATAAATATGGTTTTGGAGTAAAAAAACTTTTTAGAAGTCATAATTTTCGTACTTCTTTTGAGCAGTTGCTGTATGAAAAACTGGAAAATGAATCTATGCGAGGTAAAAATATTAATCTAGCTATTGGTGGGGCTGGACTAAGTGGTGTAGAAATAGCTGCTGAAATGTGCGATGTTATTAAAAGACACAGTAAAAGTATTGCGGATGCTGCTAGAGAAGTCAATATACATTTAATAGATGCTAGTGATACTATTTTACCCGGTATGAGCAAGTATATTATAAATAATACACAAAAAAGGCTAGACGCCTTAGGTGTTAATACAATGACAAAAGCTTTTATTGAACGTGTTGATTCTAATATGGTTTTTTTTAAAGACGGCAGAAAGCTTGAATATACTTTTATGATTTTTACTGGTGGAATTTTAGCTAATAATATTGACTCAGATATAGAATTTCAAAAAAATAGAATAAACCAATATGTTTGTGATGCTACTCAAAGAATTGCTGAAAATGTTTTTACAGTGGGTGATTGTTGTGAAATTAAAGATAAAAACAAAAATATACTACCCCCTACTGCACAAATTGCTGAAAAAAGTGCGGAATATGTAGCTAAATCTATATATGGTATGATTTTAAATCATGAACCAGAATGCTTTGATGCGAAAGTTGATGGCTTATTTGTAGCATTAGGTGGAAACTATGCAGTCGGTGAAGTTTTTGGATTTATTAAGACAAAAGGTTATATAGCTTATATTTTGAAAAAAATAATAACAAAAAGTTACTATTTAGGGTTAAAACTAAGACTAAATACCGGCTTTAACAAACGTACAACATCATCTAAAGGAATATAACCGTGAGCAAAAAAGAAGAATTAATTTTAGACATCCAAAATTTGTTAAATAATTACGATGATGTCAATTCAACATCTATCAATCCTGATTTACTTGAATTTATGGATGAGAAAACACTTATAAG
>JAPHSI010000097.1 GCA_026193155.1 Sulfurimonadaceae bacterium
CGAAGTGACTTTGACTCTTCAGTGAATGAATCAGAACTCATAACAGCACCACCAAGACCGTCACGTCCCGTTTTAGCACCAACATACATTACAGAGTTTCCGATACCATCTGCACGACCGTAAAAAATCTCATCAGATTTTGCGATTCCAAGGTTAAATGCGTTTACTAAGATATTTCCGTTATAACACTCGTCAAAACTTACTTCACCACCGATAGTAGGTACACCCATACAGTTACCGTAACCACCGATACCCTCAGTTACACCACGTACCAAATAACGCTGATGTGCAGAGATTTTATCATCATTCATAACATTACCAAAACGAAGTGAATTTAACGATGCAACAGGACGTGCACCCATCGTAAATACATCACGCATGATTCCACCAACACCAGTAGCTGCACCTTGGTAAGGTTCAATAAAACTCGGATGATTATGTGACTCCATTTTAAACACAGCTGCATAACCATCACCAATGTCAATTACACCTGCATTTTCACCTGGACCTTGAATAACCCACGGTGCTTTAGTTGGAAAGCCTTTTAGGTGAACAGTTGATGATTTATAAGAACAATGTTCACTCCACATAGCTGAAAAAATACCAAGCTCAACTAGATTAGGTTCGCGTTTTAAAATCTCTTTTATATGCTTATAATCGTCTTGGCTTAACTTATGATTTGCTAATTGTGTATCTATATCTGGTAATTGCTGGCTCACTATAGGAATCCTAAAATTTGGTTTTTAAATGCGGATTATACCCTAATAGTTATAAATTAAATATTAGAACAATGCTTTATTTAATGAAATAAGAAGTCTTTTTCATCTCTAATATTTTTCTTTAAAGAAAATATATTTTTATAAAATATTTCCTCTATTTCATACTCTTTTGTAGTATTTGGGAGTTTTATTTTAAACTCATCACCCTCTTGGCGACCAAGCATAGCACGAGCAAGCGGTGAATGAATAGAAATAAGTCCATTTTCAGGTTCAGCTTCTAAAACTCCACAAATCGTATATAACTCTTCTTCGCCGTTAAAAAGTTCTGTAACTCTTATGCTACTTCCAAATCTTACTTTGTTATGAGGTTCTAAAGATGGGTCTATTATTTGTGCTTTTTCAATCATAGAGTTTAAATAAAAAAGTCTTTTATCTATAAAACGAAGTTTCTCTTTTGCGGCATGATATTCGGCATTTTCACTTCTATCACCTTGATCTGCCGCTATCTTTTTTTCATGTGCTACCGTGGGTTTATGAACCTCTAACAAAAACTTAAATTCTTTTGTTAAAAGATCATACCCCTCTATACTGATAGGCTCTTTTATTTTTCAAATCCTAGAATATAATATGTCTCTTTATTGTCTAGTTTATTCACTTTTACTTTAAACTTATCACTGAAATGTTTAATTTTTTCATGTGCTTCCTCAGCCAACTCTTCTGAATTCGCATCAATTTTTACTTTAAAATAATCTTCTGAGTTTGATAAAGCTACAAATGAACCGTCAACTCTTAAATGGTCATGTAAGTCCATAATATGCTTTTGTATTTTTTGATACCCGCTTGTATTTTCCTCTATTCTTTGCAGTTGACTTAACAAAGCCTCATTGGGTACATAACCTAGTTGTTTTAACATTGCATCTCTTTCTAGCTGCATCTAAGTCCTTTATTCTTTTTTTTTCAATTAAAAAATCATAACAACTTTTTGTAAACATTCAGTATTAATTTATTTGCATATACTATAATTACGTATATAACTCATAAAAGAGGATTAGATGACTGAAGAGATTTTAAAGAAAATTAAACAACTTCCACCACTACCTGAATCCGCTATGCAAATAGAGGCAGTTTATCAAGACCCGAATTCTAGTTTTAACGATATGGTTAAAATACTAGAAAAAGATCCATTACTAACAGCAGATATTTTAAAAGCTGCCAACTCGCCTCTATATGGTTTCTCCCGTGAAATCAACGCTATTAGTCAGGCTGTCGGGCTATTTGGGATGGGTACTGTACGTGGATTTGCACTGGCAAGTATAATCAAAAAAAGTTTTAGCTTAGACCTTTCTACTTACGGTATTTCAAATGAAATGTTTTCCGAATTATCAAAAAGACAACATGCTCTTGTAACGGCATGGTGCATGAGAAAAGAAAACAAATTGATGGGCATTCTATCACCTGCAGCATTTTTAGTTGAGATAGGAAAAGTTATCATAGCTCAACAAATAATGACAGAAGGAAAAGAAGTTGAATTCAGAGATGCACTTAAAGAGCTTCAAGATGTTGAAGCAGCTGAAGAAAAAGTAATTGGTGCGAATACTCCTGAAGTTAGTTCAACAATCTTTAAACTTTGGAAGTTTGAAGATGGACTTGTTAATGTTATAGGTAATTGTCAAAACCCTGATAAAGCTGACGCAGAAGACAAGAAAGCAGCTCAGATACTACAAGTAGTTCGTATAGCAATACCTATAAACGGTGTCGCAACTGATGAAAGTATTACAGCTGCAAAAAATCTTGTTGCTAAATACAGTTTAGATATGGAAAGCTTTGAAACAGCTCTTGAGAGCGCTACAACGTAACTAACTTGAAATCTTTACTTATAAGACTCACTCATGGACTGAGTGAGTTAGATATCACACAAGATGAACTTAAAATTGTCGAAGACTTTTTAAGTAAAAAGTACGTTACAAAAAAAGACAAAACTTACAAATTTCACTCAAAATATCGTGCCGGAACTCTAGAACTTACACAAGGTTCTACTGCATACCTAACTGTAATCGGTGAACAAACATATGATTTGTTTATTGAAGACGTGATGAATGCAAGAGAGGGTGATTTGGTAATTGCTCAAAGGATTTTGGGAAAACGCGGAAAACCAAATGGAAAAATAGTTGAAATAGTTGGACGTGCCGAGAGTTACAGTGTTGCATATATACTACAAAAAGATTCAAAAAAATCATTGGTAGATTTAAAAACGGAACATCCATCAGGAGTTGAACTCACTAGAGAAGAGTTAGATTCTTTTGAGGTTGGAGAAGTATTTAAAATAAACAACCAAGACGGTACTATTATGGAATCTCTTGGAAATATAAACGACCCTCTTGTAGATGAGAAAATCGTACTCGCCCAGTTTAACAAACACGATGAATTTGATGAAGAAGTTTTAAAGATAGCAAAATCATTTGAAGAGGTAGATGCAAGTTACTACCCCGATAGAAAAGATTTAAGAGATTTTACGTTCTGTACCATTGACCCAGTAACAGCAAAGGACTTTGACGATGCTATCTACTGGGATGATGAAAACACTACCCTATATGTAGCTATTGCTGATGTTAGTGAGTATGTCAAACCATTTGGAGCTTTAGACAATGAGGCAATATATAGAAGTTTTTCCATCTATTTACCACATCGCTCTATTCCAATGCTACCACGACAACTAAGTGAGACACTATGTTCACTTCAACCTCATGTCGATAGACTCTCTTATGTATTTGAGATGCAATTAGACTTGGAGAGCTTAGAAGTTATAAAATCTGATGTATATGAAGCAATCATACACTCTGACAGACGTTTTAACTATGAAGAGATAGATGCGTTCTTTGAAGGTAAACTTGAAGCCAAAAACGATAAAGAAAAAGAGATTTTTGAGTGGATTACCAAACTCAGAGATGTAACGGATGAGCTTAAACGCGAACGTTTAAAATACGGTTATGATTTTCGCTCAACCGAGATTGAGATGCAAATTGATGACAAAGGTTTTATTGTATCAACTGAACACGCTCATGAGACACCTTCTCATTCACTTATAGAAGACTGTATGCTTTTGGCAAACAAAGCAGCTGCATCTATGTTTGATAGAGGAATCTTTCGTATACATGAGAGTCCAAGCCAAAGTAAACTTCAAAAACTTTATCAGGAATTAGCCGGAGTAGGAATATTTGTAGAGGTAAAAGAATCTACAAAAGAGACTATTGAAGGGATAAGAGACCAAGCTTCGGTAATGGAACTTGAAGCGGAAGTCGACACACTGATTATACGCTCACAGATGCAAGCTAAATACTCACCTATCAACCTTGGTCACTTTGGACTTGGTTTTGATGCTTATACCCATTTTACCTCGCCTATTAGAAGATACTCGGATCTTATAGTGCATAGACTACTAAAAGCAATAAAACGCGGAGATACAGAGGAAGGCTCATACGTTCTTAGAAATATAGAATCTTTAGCTGTTACTATAAGTCAAAAAGAGCGTGAAGCAAGTACTATAGAGATAGACTTTATGGATAGAAAATATGCAAGATGGGCAAATGAACGTATAGGGAATGTATACTCGGCACGTATTAGCGGAACCGATCCTGAGTTAAAAGCAGATTTACATGATGAGATAATCGGTGCTAAACTTCTTATAACTTCAAGTGAGAACGTACCGTTATTTAGCGATGTGAAAGTTAAAATAGATAAAGTCGACATTGCCAAAGCAAAAATATATGTCTCAATAGTGGGTGAAGATGTATAAAGCTGAGTTTGACAAGCATATACAAAACAACACTTTGTCAAACAGTTTCGTACTCTTTGGCGAAAGTATTTTCTTAATTGACCATTACACAAAACTACTCTCAAATGTTGAAGATGCATCTGTCCTAAAATACTATCATGACGAGTATGATTTTAACTCTGCAAAAGCTCATCTATCTCAAGCTTCTCTTTTTGGAGACAGGAATGTCTTAGTTATAAAAAGTGAAAAAAAGGTTCCAAAAAAAGAGTTAGAAACATTAGTAGATTACTGTGAAAAAAATCCAGATAATATATTTATTTATTCTTACATGGGAGATGACAATAAAGCTTATGCCAAAGGTTTTTCAAAAAAATCAACAATGGCTGTAAGATTTTTTCATCCAAAACACACAGAAGCCGTAAATATAATATCTCAAATAGCAAAACAAAAAAATGTAAATATAGACAACTACTCAATAACCCACTTGTTAAACATACATAATTCAAACATCTCACTTGCCGCAAATGAGATAGATAAATTTATTGTTTTTGACTCTGCGATAACTACTAAAGATATAGACTCGCTTGTATATGGACTCGGCGAAGTTAACGTAGATGAGCTTATAAAAAAAGTAATCAATAAAAAAGAATTTAAAGATGATATTAAAAATTTAACTGAACATGGTGAAGATGAGATAAGGATTTTAACTCAAATAACAGCATACATAACGCAGTTGTATATGTTTAACATCTACATACGTGTAAACGGCGCACCGAATGCTTTAGAGATTTTAGGCTACCCTGCTCCGGCTTTTGTAGTCAAAGAAAAAGCAGAGTTATCACTAAAGTTTAAACCAAATAACTACTATAAACTCCATGAACTACTGCTAGATGCTGAACTTAAAATGAAAAGTGCAAAAGGGGTCGATAAAAATACTATTTTATTATCTACTCTCATTCGTTTTCAAAATCTATTATAAAACTATTTTTCATTTTAAATGATGATATAATACATCAAGAATGGATAAGTTACCCCGTAGGATGTATTGTGCAAAACTATAAAAATATTAAATGGAAATATCTTTCATTATTGTTTGTTTTATTTGCTATTATATTTAGTGGTAGATTTTATTTTGACTATATTCATCACCAAGACATGTTATCAGAAAAAACTCTTGAACTTGAAAAAGATATAAAAAATAGATTCTTATTTGCGGAACAATCTCTAGTTGATAAATATACACTTCTAAATCTCAATATAACACAAAATACAAAGATATCAGAGCTATTTGAGCAAAAAGACAGAATAGGACTATATGAATCTTTAAAAAGCAGTTATGAATCTTTTAAGCGTTTAGATAAGTACTTATATGTAATGCATCTTTTTGATACAAAAAACGTAACTGTTTTGAGAATGCATAAACCAGATTCATATAATGATGACTTGACAATCAAAAGACCTATCGTTGCAAAGGTAAACAATAGCGTAAAAGCTCAAAATGCCTTTGAAGTGGGAAAAAATGGTATCGTATACAGAATCACTTCACCATATATAGTTAATAATAAACATATTGGTGTTTTGGAATTTGGAATTTATCTAAATTACTTTGCAGATTTAATAGATAATGAATATGACATAGAATCTGAAATACTTGTTAAAAACAAATATTTAAAAACCTTAAGTGAAAAAAAGAATTTTCAAAAAATAGATGAATATTCTATAATATCCCAAAGCGATTTTTTTAAAAAATTATCAGATAAAATAGATATATCAAAAAACAGGCAAATTATTCAAGATGGAAAAAAGTATTACATATTACTTACAAACCTAAACTTAAATAACTATATAAATCAAGATATAGCAAAAATTGTAGTTGCTAAAGATATAACAAAATATATAGAAAACAACAACCATTCTATGTTGCTTGTAAATTTTATGACACTTACTATATTCTTATTTATATCTATACTTTTATATGTGATTTTCACAATATATGTAGATGATTTAAATAAGAGCATAAGACTAATGAACCTGCTTGAAAAAAAATCTGAGTATTTAGAAAAAAGAGCGAACAGAGATAACCTTACAAAAACGTTTAATAAAACATATATGAATAAGTACTTGAAAAACTTCTTAGAACAAAAAAGGGATGGGATTATCTTGTTTTTAGATATAGACCATTTTAAAGAGTGTAACGATACTCATGGGCATCTGGTAGGAGATGAAATATTAGTAGAGTTAGCTAAAACAATCCAAAGATATTTAAGAAATGAAGATTTATTTGTTAGATGGGGTGGAGAAGAGTTTATAATCTTATTTGAAAATATAGCTAAAGATATTGCGATTAAAAAAGCAGAAAAATTAAGAAAAATCATAGAAGATGCAAAACTTGTAAATGACATCTCTACAACTATATCTATAGGTATGACTAAAATAAAAAAAGATGATGATATAAACTCACTCGTAAAAAGAGCTGATACTTTACTATACCGTGCTAAAAGAGATGGAAGAAACAGAGTTGTTTATGAAATGTAATGTGTAACCAGGCGAAGTATACTTAAAGTATATAAGCCCAGTTGCAACGAAGCAGATTCGTCGCTTATTTTAGTTTTTGTCTTGGTTAACGATTTTGTTTGCTGATATCCAAGGCATCATTTCACGAAGCTTGTTACCAGTTTTAGTAATTAACAACTCTTGGTCATTATTACGTTCAGCATTCATACGAGGATAACCTGCTTGACCTTCTAAGATAAAGTCTTTTGCAAATCTACCATCTTGAATCTCAGTTAAGATATCACGCATAGCTTGTTTAGACTCTGCATTTATAACACGTTTACCAGAAACATAATCACCATACTCAGCAGTATTAGAGATTGAGTATCTCATATCAGCGATACCACCCTCAAACATTAAATCAACGATTAGTTTAAGTTCGTGTAAACACTCGAAGTATGCAAGTTCCGGAGCATAACCAGCTTCAGTTAATGTCTCAAAACCAGCTTGAACAAGGGCCGCTGTACCACCACAAAGAACAGCTTGCTCACCAAATAGGTCAGTCTCAGTCTCATCTTTGAAAGTAGTCTCGATAATTGCAGTTCTACCACCACCGATAGCAGATGCATAAGAAAGTGCTAACTCTTTAGTTGTACCTGAAGGGTTTTGACCAACAGCGATTAAATCTGGAATACCACCGCCACGAACAAATTCAGAACGTACAGTATGACCAGGTGCTTTTGGAGCAATCATAGTAACGTTGATGTCAGCTCTTGGAGTAATACGACCATAGTGAATGTTAAAACCATGACCAAAAGCGATAGTAGCACCCTCTTTTAAGTTTGGCTCGATTTCGTTTTTATAGATTTCTGCTTGGTTTTCATCAGGTAAAAGAATCATAACAACATCAGCTTTAGCAGATGCTTCTGCAACTGTTAAAACTTCGAAGTTTTTAGCTTCAGCTTTAGCCCAAGATGAACCACCTTTTCTTAAACCGATACATACTTCAACACCTGAATCTCTTAAGTTTTCAGCGTGAGCGTGTCCTTGAGAACCAAAACCTATCATTGCAACTTTTTTGCTTTTGATTAGGTCTAAGCTAGTATCTTTGTCATAGTAAACATTTAATGCCATTTTTTTTCCTTAATTTTGTTTCATAATACATGAAATATTATTTTGAGCTTAACTGCCCAGAAAATTTGTGGCATTATACTCAAAATAAGCAAAAAGTTTTATAATACTCACAAATTTATTCTAAGTATATAAGGAAAATTATGAAAAAATTCAATCTTTTTAAAGAAATTATAGTCACAAATAAGACAAATTTACTAAATGCCATAAACTCTAACAAACCATTCTCAATAGATATAAATGGTGTTATAGAGTATGAACCTTTTGGAGATAAACCTGTTATTTTTAAAGGCACACTTGATAAAACAGACTCCAACCCGCTAAATCCAAATGCTTCAAAATCACTTGATGACTTATTTGGAAGGTATTACCAAATAGTTGAAGACGGTGAACGTATTCTTATAAAAGCTTTTTCAAACTGGCAGGCAATTATAGACTTTAACAAAGAAAATGCTTCTTATGACGACACTACGGCTGACGGTGTTGCTGAGTTTTCAAATAAAGAGCTTGAAGATATAGGCTGGCATGCTACAGAGTTTAATATAAACTACCGTTCATTAGTGGAAGTGCTTGAAGAAAAATGCGATGGTGTAATGTTGTGTATTGAGCAAGAAGATCCTTATCAGTTTAGTGGGCTTGGTTTCTTAAGTGATGATAAACAGGCACAAGAAATGCTATATAACTACTGCCAGAATGAAGTAAAAAAACTTATGGCTGAAGATGAGGACTATGCAAAAGAAAATCTTGAAGATGATGAACTTGAAGCTGCCAACTTTTTTAATAGCTTTGGAGAATAATGACAGATATAAA
>JAPHSI010000251.1 GCA_026193155.1 Sulfurimonadaceae bacterium
CATGTTGATCAATTCTTAGCTGAAGGTCACTTACGTTGGGATTCTCTTGGTGAGTTCTTAGCACTTGCAGAATCTTTAAGATTCTTAGCTAGAAAACATAATTCTGCTGAGTTAGAAGCTGTTACAGCTGGTCTTGATGCTGCAAATGACGGTTACCTAGACAACTCAAAAGAGCCATCACGTAAATGTGGAGAGCCTGACAACAAAGCTTCTCATTTTTATGTAGCTCAGTATTGGGCAAAAGCATTAGCTGAGTGTGATAACGCTGAGTTAGCTGCAAAATTTGCACCGGTTGCTAAAGAATTAACTGAAAAAGAAGATCAAATTATCTCTGAGTTACTTGCTGTTGAAGGTAAAGCTCAAGATATCGGTGGTTATTTCCATCCAGATGATGCAAAAGCTGAAGCTGCGATGCGTCCATCTGCAACACTAAATGCTATAATAGATGCTATATAGTATTTAGTAAAATGAGGGTCTTCCTCATTTTACTTTTTTTATGAAACTAATCATTAGTTTTATAATAGAAGTAAAATTTTAAGGAGTATGTATGAGTAAAGGAAAGAGAGTAGGGATAGTAGGTGCCGGTAATGTCGGTGCTACAGTTGCATACTCACTAGCTATGCTTGGAACTTGTCATGAGATTATTTTACGTGACAACAAAATCGAAGTAGCCAAAGGTAAAGCTCTTGATATGTCTCAAGCTGCAGCTGCTGTAAGAAGTCACACAGTTGTTACAGTTGCTGAGGATATGTCTCAACTTACTGACTGTGATGTAGTTGTTGTTACTGCAGGTAGTCCGCGTTTACCTGGTATGAGTCGTGATGATCTGCTTATGATAAATGCAAAGATTACAAAAGAAGTGATTCATGGAATTGCTAAATATTCTCCAAATGCTATCATTATTATGGTTTCAAATCCACTAGATGCAATGACATATGTTGCATTAAAAGAGAGTGGATTTGATAGAAGCCGTGTTATCGGTATGGCTGGTATTTTAGATAGTTCTCGTATGGCTGCATTTATTCAGGAAAAACTTGGCTACGGTGGAGGACAGATTCGTGCATCTGTAATGGGTGGTCACGGTGATGATATGGTTCCTCTGCCTCGTTATTCGACAGTGGCAGGTGTTCCACTTTCAGATGTTTTAACTGATGATGAGATAAATGAGATAGTTCATCGTACACGTCATGGTGGTGCAGAAATAGTAGGTTATTTAAAAACAGGTTCTGCTTACTATGCACCTGCTAAATCTACGGCAATTATGGTTGAAGCAATTTTAAAAGATACTAAACAGATTCATCCTTGTGCTGTTTATTTAGACGGTGAGTATGGATATAACGATGTTGTTTCAGGGGTGCCGGTAATGCTTGGTGCTAATGGAGCTGAAAAAATTATTGAAGTTACACTGGACGATAAAGAAAAAGATATGTTTAAAAACTCTTGTGACTCTGTTCAAGAACTTATCGATTCTTTAAACAACAATAAATTTTTTGAAGGAGAATAATTTGAGTACACGTATTGAAAAAGATACAATGGGTGAGATGCAAGTACCGGTAGATGCTTATTGGGCTGCACAAACACAGCGTTCAATTCAAAACTTTAAAATCGGTGAAGAAAAAATGCCTTATGAAATAACTAGAGCATTCTCTTACCTTAAAAAGGCAGTTGCACTGGTAAACAAAGATCTTGGAAAACTAGATGCAAAAAAAGCGGACGCTATTGCCCAAGCTGCTGATGATATGTTGGCAGGTAAATTAGATGGAAACTATCCATTAGTTGTATGGCAAACAGGTTCTGGTACACAATCAAATATGAACAACAACGAAGTTCTTGCAAATCGTGCTACTGAAATACTTGGTGGAGATTTTAGAGTTGAAAAGCTTGTGCATCCTAATGATGACGTAAATAAATCACAAAGCTCGAATGATACGTATCCAACAGCACTTCACGTAGCATCTGTAATAGCTGTAGAAGAGTCTTTACTTCCTGCTATTGCAAAATTAAAAGCAACACTTCAAGCTAAAAGTGAAGCTTTTGACTCTATTGTAAAAATAGGACGTACTCACCTTCAAGATGCAACTCCACTAACTCTTGGTCAAGAGATCAGTGGTTGGGTTGAGATGCTTAACAAGTGTGAAAAAATGGCAAAAGACTCTTTAGAAGCAGTTCGCGAGCTTGCTCTTGGCGGTACTGCCGTTGGAACTGGACTTAACGCTCACCCTGAACTTGGTGAAAGAGTAGCCGTTAAACTCTCAGAATTAACTGGACATGATTTTATTACGGCACCAAACAAGTTTCATGCTTTAACTTCTCATGATGCACTTACTTTTGCTCATGGTGCTTTAAAGGCACTTGCTGCAGATATGATGAAAATAGCTAACGATGTTAGATGGTTGGCAAGTGGACCTAGATGTGGTTTAGGTGAGATTACTATTCCTGAAAATGAGCCTGGATCATCTATTATGCCTGGTAAAGTTAATCCTACTCAGAGTGAAGCCGTTACTATGGTTGCTTGTCAGGTTATGGGTAACGATGCAGCTATCGGTTTTGCGGCTAGCCAAGGTAATTTTGAATTAAATGTATTTAAACCTGTTATTGCATATAACTTTTTGCAATCAGTTAGATTATTAAGTGATTCTATTATTTCTTTTAATGATAATGCAGCTGTCGGTATTATGCCTGTAGAAGCAAAAATTGACCATTATTTGCATGATTCACTAATGCTAGTTACTGCGCTTAACCCATATATAGGTTATGAAAATGCGGCAAAAATTGCTAAAACTGCACACAAAAACAATTCTACACTAAAAGCTACGGCTGTAGAACTTGGACTATTAACAGAAGAGCAGTTTGATGAGTATGTTAAACCAGAAGA
>JAPHSI010000108.1 GCA_026193155.1 Sulfurimonadaceae bacterium
AGAACTCTCAACACTGTTCTGGGAAAAAATCGATATGAAAGTTGTAGATGCTACAGTTGACGGTGTTGCTAAAGTTCTTTACTCAACAGGGGAGAATACAAGAGGGATGCAAAGTGGAAACCTATCTACTATGCTTAAATGGATGGTAGCAGGTCTTATCGGTTTACTATCATTAGCTGTTGTTTTTGGACTAGCAGCAAGATATTCTGGTGAGATAAACAATATCTTATCAGGTTTAGGAGTTTAATAGATGTTAGATCATATCTTATCGATTTTAATTTTCTTTCCGGCAGTAGCTGCTATCTTTGGGTTTGCAATACAAAAAGATAGTGTTCGTGCTTATGGTACGGCAGTTGCGGCTATAGAATTTGCACTGTCATTATTATTATGGTATTCATTTGACTCAAATGTATCAGGCATGCAGTTTATGGAACAAGTTGCATTAATACCTGCATTTGGTATTAACTACATATTAGGTATTGACGGTATCTCACTTTTCATTATAGTGTTAGCTTCATTCTTTACAATGATTGGTATAGCTTCACTTAGTGACACAAAAGATGAGAAAAACTTAATTATTACATTACTGTTTTTACAAATGACTATGGTTGGTGTTTTTGCTGCTTTAGATGCTATCGTATTTTACGTATTCTGGGAACTTTCACTTGTTCCGATGTTATACATAATCGGTGCGTGGGGTGGTCCACTTCGTATTTATGCATCTGTTAAGTTCTTTTTATATACGTTCGCAGGTTCTTTGGTAATGCTTGTAGGTATACTATTTATGGCATATTTTTACTACCAAGCAACTGGTACGTGGAGTTTCGCAATATTAGAATGGTATAGACTGATTTTACCGGAGTCATTCCAAATGTGGTTGTTTTTGGCATTTTTCCTTGGATTTGCTATCAAGGTTCCAATGTTTCCATTTCATACTTGGTTACCGTATGCTCACGGTCAAGCGCCTACTATCGGTTCTGTAATACTTGCGGCAATTTTACTTAAAATGGGTACATATGCATTTATCCGTTTTTCATTACCGTTATTTCCAGATGCTTCTGTAGCATATATGTTCCCTATAGCAGTTATAGCAATCATTATGATTATATATACAGCTATGGTTGCTTATGCACAAAAAGATATTAAGCAAGTTGTTGCTTATTCATCTGTTTCACACATGGGTGTTATAATCCTTGGTACATTTGCATTAAATGTTGAGGGTATTACAGGTTCTATTTTCTTAATGATTGCTCACGGTGTTGTTTCAGGTGCACTGTTCTTACTTGTTGGTGTTATATATGACAGACGTCATACAAAACTAATGAGTGAGTTTGGTGGACTTGCATCTGTTATGCCAAGATACGCTACAATTTTTGGAATCATGTTAATGGCTTCAGTCGGTTTACCTTTAACTATCAACTTCGTAGGTGAATTCTTAAGTTTATTAGGATTTTATAAACAATCTCATATTTTAACTTTACTAGCAGGTACTGCAATTATCGTTGGTGCTATCTATATGTTAGCAGCTTATAAAAAGATGTTCTTTGGAGAAGTTACTAAAGAAGAAAATAAAAATCTTCCAGATGTAAATAAAAGAGAATTAGTAGCTCTTATTCCATTAACTATAATAACGGTTTGGTTAGGTATATACCCTAAACCTATTTTAGAGCCGATAAATAACTCTGTAGAGAGTGTTGTTCAGTTAATGCATGACAAAGCTATTACAGAGGAAGCAAAATCTCGTATACCTAATTTAGTTAAAGGTGTAGAGATCACAAAAACTTCTGCTAAGGAGGTACACTAATGTCACCGGTAAATGTATCAATGGAATCATTGAACCTAATTGCACTAGCACCTATGTTAACACCAATAGTTGGTGCTCTTTTAATTTTAATAGTAGATCTGTTTAAAATTGGACTAGATAAGAGTTTATATGTAATGTTAAGCTTTTTATTTTTAATAATTGACTTTGGATTATTACTTGATAGTGCATCCGTATTCTCGCAAGCAGGTACACTTATGGGTGTATTTGATGTAATACTGATAGATGGTTTAGCAATTATTTCTCAGTTTATAATTGTTGGAGCATCACTGTTGTTTATTGCATTAGCATTAACGCCAAAGCGTTTCCATGAGTTCTCATATCCTGAGTTTTTTGCACTATTTTTATTTATGATTGGTGGATTCCAATTTATGGTTGCAACTGATAACCTAATCCTTATATTTGTAGGACTTGAAACGGCATCGTTAGCTCTATATACAATGATAGCTATGCATAATCGTGATAAAAGTTTTGAAGCTGCAGTTAAGTACTTTACTATGGGTGCATTAGCAGCAGGTTTCTTCTCTTTTGGTGCGATGGTATTTTACGCTCTAACTGGAAGTATAGAAGTTAATCAAATTGCAGCAGTGTTAAATGCTAATAACTATGCTGATATCGGTTATGTATTAATTGGAGTAGTGTTTATTCTTGCGGCATTTGGATTTAAACTTTCAATGGTGCCTTTTCATACTTGGACACCTGATGTATATGAAGGTTCATCTGCGGCATTAGCAGGTTATATGTCTATTGTTCCTAAAATAGCTGGATTTGTAGTAGCTATGCGTATGTTTGAATTTTTAATTCACAGTGGAATAGTTTGGTTAGAGGTTGTACTTTATATTGTTGTTGTAATTACAATGACTGCTGCTAATATTTGGGCTCTTGTTCAAGATGATGTTAAACGTATGTTGGCGTATTCATCAATCTCTCATGCAGGTTTTGTTATGGCAGCTATCTTAATAGGTACTACTCAGTCAAATTCAGCATTATTTCTTTACTGGATACTGTTTAGCTTTACTAATCTTGGTTCATTCTCAATGTTATGGATAAGTAGACAGAAAAATCTACCATCATATCAGAGTTCAGATCATTCATTTGACAAGTTCTCAGGTATGATAAAAACTTCACCTGTTGCTGCTTCAATAATGGCACTATTTATGTTAAGTTTAGCAGGTCTTCCACCATTTGCTTTATTTTGGGGTAAAATGTATATGATAAGTTCAGCTGTAACAAGCGGTTATACAGTTCTTGCTTTAATTATGGCATTAAACTCTGCAATTGCAGGTTATTACTACCTAAAACTTATTGTATATATGTTTATGAAAGAACCATCTGCACAAAGTATAAGTTCTAACGGTAAGGTATATGTATCAAATGCTTCTACTTCACTAAAAACTATAATCGGTTTTGCGGCTGTAGGAACTATATTTGCTTTTATCGCGGTAAACCCAATATTAGAGTTCGTTACATCTTTTGTATATAATAGCGGGTATTAATATCATATAAAAGGAGTATAGTTGTTAAAAGTATTGCTTTTACTCCTTTTACTATTATTTTCTAACTCCTTGGCACTTGAAATTTCTATGAATAGTGCTAAGGAAAATCACCAAAAATTCTCAACTCTTCACATTAGAGATAATAACAAGTTTCTTTGTCAAAAAGAATTAAATGATTTTGACGTGACTACCAAAGTTATATGTGCATTTGACAAAAAGCCTAGTCAAAATATTAAAAAAATTCAAAATGATTTTTTTTCTTTAGATACACAGATAAAAAATAAAACATTCTTTCTAATTATAAAACCATTTAAAAAAATGAAACTAATACCTGTAGTGTTTGATCTTACCAAGGATGATAGTATATATTCACCTGAGGTAAAATTATCAAAACACTGGATGCTAATTGGTTTTAATGAAGAACTTCCCTTCATCAAAGAAGGTAAATATGATGAAAAAGCAATAAACTTTCCTTTTACAATGGATAGAAATACTTTGCCTTACGTCGGTGGTCTTGATGTAGAGGGAAACCCTGTAAAAGTAAAACAGGTGAGAGATATTAAAGAATTCATAAAGATAAAAAACCTTTATGCTAAAGAAGATTATGAAAGAGCTCTTGATAAAATTGAGGATATATTAATAGAATATCCAAATACATTATTTAAACCCGAAATATTGTTTTATAAAATAAAAGTTTTTGATAAAATGGATAGGAGTGAGGGCATATTAGAATTGTCTAAAATCTTTTTACGTGAATATTCATCAAATGACAATATAGCCGAAGTGTTGTCTATAACGGCAAAATCGTATGCCAACTTAGGTCAAAGGACAAATGCCGATTATTTTTTTGATAGATTATTTGATGAACATCCCGAGAGTGTATATGCAAAATGGGGTTTATTATATAAGGGTGAAATGCTTGAAGGAGAAGGTGCAGCTTCTAAAGCAATATATTATTATGATAGGGCATTAAAAGAAACTGACAATATTGATTTAGCAGCTAATGCAGCCTTTAATCTTGCAAAATATAATCTTAATATGTTGAAAAAAGAAGAGGCAAGTGAGTACATATCTAAAATAGTCAAAGCAAAGCCATCTTATTTTAAGCAACACTACAATATATCAAGAGATATAATGGAACAATTTTTGGCTGAGGGTGAGTACAAAAGTGCAGCAGATATAGCGGCAGCACTATTAGATGGACAAGATAAAGATGATGAAGATGCAGAATGGCTGCTAAGAAGTCAAGGAGTATGGCTTAGTAAAAGCGAGAATAAAATAGAAGCACTAGCACCGTTAAAAAAATATTTAGAATTATATGAGTTTGGTCTTTATATAGATGAAGTTAAAGTTGCTAAAGACGGGCTTTTCTTTGATGAAAGTGTTAACGATGATAACTTGAGTAAAAAAATTGCAAGATATGATGAGTTAATGGAAGTTTATAAAGGTGATAGTATAGGTGATAAAGCCATATATGAAAAAGCAAAAGAGTTAAATAAAAATAAACTCTACAAAGATGCTCTTGATATGGAGAATGAGCTTTTAGCACTAGATAGTTCTATATACACGGATGTAAATCAAATAATTCATGATGGGGCTGTAGGTTTTATGAAACAGTCTTTAGAGAAAAAAGAATGTAACGAAGTTCTAATTACCTCAAATAAATATAATATAGTTTTATCAGATGAATGGGATGACGGAATATATGAGTGTGCGATGCAGGGCTCAGATTATGTATTAGCTAGAAAAACATCTACTAAAAATTTAAATTCTAAGAATCTAACACATAGGAAAAAATGGTTATACAGACATATAAAATTAGATTTTGCGACAGGAAATTACAGTGATGTTCTTCAGGCTTCTAAAGAATTGATTTCTTTGGTCAATTTTAACAAAGAGTCCGAATATCTAGATGTATATAGAATTATTTTTGATACATATCAGAGACTTGAACAAAATGAAAGTATGTTAAAGGCTATAGTTGATTTAGAAAAGTTATATGGAATAAACTACAAAGATATAGAAAGATATATAGCTGTTATGGGTATAGGAGTCGATAAAAAAGATAACACAATAGTTATAAAATATGCAAACAATGTAATGACTTTACAAAATAGCTCTAAGTCATATTCTCAGTCACCATATGTAGAGTTTAGCATCTATGAAGCATATATAAACATTGAAAATTTTAATAAGGCTTTAGAAGTTATAAAATCATTAGATGCTTTAGATTTAAAAGCAAAAGACAGAGTTAGACAAAAATACCTTCTAGGAAGTGTATATACGAAATTATGGCGTGATGAGGAAGCAAATAAAGTTTATGATGAAGTGATTAAGCTAGATCCAAACTCTGCATGGGCAGAGCTTGCAAAAAGTGCAAAAGATATTTCTAAATAGATTTATAACTCTAAACAATCGCTTATAGTATATAAACCTTCCTCTTTATCTACAAGCCATGAAGCTGCACGAATAGCACCTTTAGAGAAAGTATTTCTCGAAGTTGCCGTGTGATTAAGTTCTATAAACTCTCCATCGTTATAAAAACCTACAGTATGGCGTCCCACTATATCTCCACCACGAAGAGCCATAACACCGATTTCATCTTTTGTTCTCTCTCCAATGTCACCATCACGTCCGCTTACTCTTACTTTATCTAAATCAAGTCCACGACCACGTGCTGCTGATTCACTTAGAGTTAGTGCTGTTCCACTTGGTGAATCTTTTTTATGTTTATGATGCATCTCTACTATCTCTATATCAAAATCTTCTAATGCTGCTGAAGCTTGATACACAAGTTTATTAAGAAGAGCAACACCTAATGACATATTAGTAGCATAAAGTACAGGCATCTTTTCACTTGCCTGTTTTAGCAGGTTTGCTTGATGTGGATTTAATCCTGTAGTTCCTATTACTAGTGGTTTAGGATGTTTTAGTGCACCCTCTAAAAGAACTTCACATGCATCAGGGAGTGAAAAGTCTATGACAATATCACAAGCATTTAAAAAAGCATCTATATTTGATGATACTAAAACTGATGGATCGACATTAAAGTCAAGGTTATTTCTAACGTACACACTGCTTAGAGATATATTTTCTGTATTTTTTAAATCTTCAAGTATTAATTTACCGACACGGCCATTTGCACCAAATACACCAACTTTTGTCATCATATTTCCTTTATTTTATTTCAAGTTTGAGAGTTAAAATTATTGTTAGAATGATAACAAATGTTTTATGGTGTTTTGATTAATTTAAAAGATTTTAACCCCAACAAGAAAAGTTGGAGTTATGTAAATAATTAGTTTAGCTTTTCATCTACATAAGAGATGGCTTGAAGAGCAGCAACAGCGCCGTCACCTGCAGCTGAAACAACTTGCTTTGGAGCAGCTATACGCATATCACCAGTTGCCCACAGACCTTCACATGAAGTTTTCATACTAATGTCAACTATAACCTGACCTTGTTCATTCATATCACAAAGGTAAGAACCGTCTTGTTGCATTAGAGTTTGGTTATTTACGTCATTTCCTACAAAAGTAAAAATACCGGGTACTTCGATATCTCGAATCTCACCATCTTTATTTTTTACTTTTAGACCGGTTACACCCATAGCATCACCATATACCTCTTCGGGTGATGAGTTTAGAACAAGTTCTATGTTGTCTGTATTTTTTACACGCTCAACTGTATTTGGAGCTGAACGAAAAGTATCACGTCTGTGAACAAGGTATACTTTATTACATATTTTTGCTAAATAAAGTGCTTCTTCTAAAGCTGTATCACCACCACCGATAACTACAACGTCTTTACCCTTATAAAAAAAGCCGTCACATGTAGCACATGTACTTACACCTTTTCCAAAAAAATCGTTTTCACCTTTAAAACCTGCACGACGCGGACGGCTACCTGTACCGATAATAACTGAATGGGCTTCATCAACTTTGCCATCACCACGGTATATTTTAAAAGTATTACCCTCTTTACTTACTCGTGTAACTTCCACCATTTCATGTTTTAAACCAAATCTTTGACATTGTTCAGGCCATGGCTGCATTAAATCCATACCTGTTATCTCACCTGTAACACCAGGATAGTTTTCAATCTCTGAAGAGTTTGTTATTTGACCGCCGGGCATACCTTTTTCATACATCACTACATTCTCTAATCCGCCACGTGTTGTATATAATCCTGCTGTCAGACCAGCAGGTCCACCGCCAATAATTGCACAGTCTAAAATAGCCATTTTTATATTCCTTAATTTTATTTCATAAAATGAAGGAAACCCTTCATTTATTTTAAAACAAAGGAAGTAATTCCTTTGTTTACGTTAACACTTTGTTTCACCCCTCAAGGGGGTACCTAGGTCTTCGGCAGAAAGCCCATCGCACTTGTGCGATTAGAAAATTTATAGTTTATTTACTTCTTTTGCTAAAGTATCCAAATTATCTAGTTTTCGTATCATACTATCTTGTTTATAAAGAGTATCTTTTGTTTTTTTTATAAAAAAAATAGATGGGGATTCATATATATTAAATCTCTGAATAAAGTTTAGAGAATTTTTTGTACCAGAGCGTAAGAAAGTTGTTGAACTTGAATTTTCTCTAACTCTATTGTAGTAATCTATTGCAAGTATTGGAATATTTAGATTTGTACGTGCAAGTTGTTCTTGGGTATCTGCATCTCTTGAGGAGTAAAAAACAACAACATATTTTTCTTTGGAGGGTGTGAAAATATCACTCTTTTCGTAAAAAACCCACTCTTTAAAATCTATAAATTTATATTCTGAAAACTTGTAATTGAAGTAAGCAAAAGCAGCAGCAATAAGAGCTGAGCCAAAAAAAGAAGCAAGTAGTGTGGAGAGTGAAAAGAGGCTTTTACCTCCTTTGTTTTTAACCACGACTACTCTTGATTAATTACGCTAAGTGAGCGTCGATTTTTTCTGCTAGAGCTTGTTTTGATTGTGCTCCAACAACTTGGTCTACCATTTCACCATTTTTAAAGAACATGATAGTAGGGATTGAACGGATACCGAATTTAACAGCGATATCTTGCTCTTCGTCTGTATTAACTTTACAGATTTTAGCTTTACCTTCATACTCTTCAGCTAACTCTTCGATAACTGGAGCAATCATACGACATGGACCACACCATGGAGCCCAAAAGTCTACTAAAGATACACCTTCACTTAATGTCGCTTCAAAATCTGCACCTGTTAATTCTAAATATTTTCCCATTACAATTTCCTTGTATTTTTTTTAATTATTATAAGAGTATTATACAATCACAACTTTAAATGAGACTTTTGTATTTTTACTTTAGAAATTTGTTAATTATTAAAAGCAAAATAAAAGAAGAAATACTAAACATAACAAGTGAACCAAAAAAAAGCTGAGAGCTACTTATGAGTATTGCTATTGAAGATATTACTATGGCAGTTGTATTAAAAAACCATTGTAGATTTGCCAATCTATTAGGTGTTAAGTCCTGTAGCATGGGAACACTTTGAGTCTCTACTAGAGGTGAATATATATGGAACCAAACTAAAAAAGGGATAATCTTATATAAATTCCCTATAATAAGTGAGCTAAAAAATCCAACTATCAATATCCACATCCCTAGTCTTAATATTTCTTCATTTTTAGTAAAAATGTATGAACTAAGTAACAAAAAGGCAACAAAAAAAGAGATAAATCCAACATACATGTACTTTGCCCATATATCGTGTTCAATTATCTTCCTACTTTTAACCATAGAAAATAGCTGATAAAAATATAGAAGTATAGAGATAATAGTTAAAATATAAGATATATATTCCAAAGCAAGGGATGAAAATACAGTTGAGAAAAACATAAGAACTACCGCAAAAGCTAAAGTATAAAAACTTTTTGTAAATTTGTTGTCGCTTATACGTTTTGATGAACCGAACATCGGGATTAATATTATGGATATTCCCATTATTAAAAGCAGTATAAAACCGATAACCAAGCCAAAGGTGTGTGCTTTTAAAATTGTATGAGGATTTATTTCTAGATAACCGATAAAACCGTAGGACATTATAATTCCGCTAATAATACCCAAGAGTAAAAAAATATTACTCATCCACATAGCTTTTGTAATACTTGTTTTTCTTCTTGCATCTCTTAGTGTTAGAAGCAACTCTACGGCATAAATACCCATAGCAATAAGTACTAAAAAACCACCATATACCAACAAGTGGACATTATAAAAAAAACCTAGAATTAAAAGTACTAAACCTGCTAGTAAAAATTTATACAAATACTTAAAAATATTAACATTATAGTGTTTCGTTTCAACAACTACAGGACCAAGTTGAGACATGGCTGAGAAGATTGAAAGCATAATAAAGCCAAGCATATATATATGAACCCAGCCTATGAGTCTAAAATCATCTAAAGTTGTATCAAATGGTATAAAAAACAGCACTAAAAAATTTATAAAATAAAAAAAT
>JAPHSI010000174.1 GCA_026193155.1 Sulfurimonadaceae bacterium
AAACAGTAGATATGCTAAAAGTATTACAGATATAAATATAAAAGAATCTATTTTATAACTTCTATATGGAAAATATCTTTGTTGTAAGAATTTGTATGGAAGTTTAAATATAAAAAATAAAACACTAGCCAATACACCAAGATGAAAGCCTGAAATAGCCAGTAAATGGGATACTCCCAACCTTGAAAATGCAGTTTGCAGCTTTGATGGAAGAGGTGTAGCGGTATATAAAGCCTTATAGATTGAAGATATATTTTTACTAGTATGTTCTTTTGATATATAGTCGTTTAGTTTTTCTTTTAAAGAGAGTTTTTCATCTATATTTTTAATTCGGCTGTAGGCATAAAAAGATGTTAAATACTCATAAAAGTTTATATTGGAAGTTGAGATTTCTAGTTGGAGTTTTTTATTTTTTACATTTTGATATTTTTTACCGACAGATGTATAAAATGAAAAACCTTTATCGGATTTTAGTTTTAAGACTTGATAGGTTTTATTTTTTCTATTATTTGTAAGTTTAGTTTTTGTGTATTGTTTTAGAACGGTTGCATCTACTAAACCTGTATCAAAACGTGTAAGATTTTTGTAGTTATTGTACTCCATAAGAAGTGCATAGCTAAGGATTAAAAAACAAATGCTTAAGAAGCTCAAAAACTCTTTTTTATTGTTAAAGAGTTCTAAGCTTTGGAGTTGCATCTAGAGTGTAGGCATTGATACCGTGTCATTTGAACTAGGTTCAGGGCTAGTTCCTACATCCATATTGGCTGATTTTGTATCAACTGTCTCATAAGATGTCTCAATAACTCTAGGACTTGGTTCTACAAAACGCGTAAGCTTTTTCTGAAATACAAGCTTAACATGCCCTGTCGGACCGTTACGTTGTTTACCTATGATAATTTCAGCATCTTCTTCCTCTTTTTCAACATAGGTAGGTATAAACTCTTTACCTTCAGTTTTAGCAGCTTTTTCACGCTCTTTTTCCTCTTTGTAAAGGTATACATCATCACGGTAAACAAATAAAATAATATCCGCATCCTGCTCAATAGAACCAGACTCACGAATATCACTTAGCATAGGACGTTTGTCATTACGAGATTCAAGTCCACGATTTAGTTGTGAGAGTGCAATAATAGGTATATTTAACTCACGTGCAAGCATTTTAAGTCCACGAGATATCTCCGATACTTGAAGGTGTCTGTCTTGGTTTCCAATACCTTGCATAATCTGAAGATAATCAATAACTGCAATCTCAATTTCTGGATGTTGATTTTTTAGCTTACGGAGTTTTGAGCGAAGTTGGTTTATATTTATACTACCTTGGTCATCAACAAATAATTTAGCTGAATTCATCTTATCTATGGCACCGCCTAAACTAGTCCACTGATCATCACTCATATCTCCAACGCGTAGCTTTTGAAGTGGTATGGATGTCTGGATAGAGAGTAATCTTAACATCAACTGTTCAGCAGGCATCTCTAAAGAGAAAAATGCGACACCTTTTCCTTGAGATATAATAGAATTCACAGTATTTAAAATAAAAGATGTCTTACCCATAGCAGGACGTGCAGCGATAATAACCAAGTCACCCTTACCAAATCCGGTTGTCATTTTGTTTAGTTCATGAAACCCTGTATCTACTCCAACCAAAACAGAGTTACCGCGAGCTTTCATCTCTTTGATATACTCCATTGTATCAAAAGTCATTTGCGGAGAGTCTTTAAAATCAGATGTCTGATTGTCTTGTGTGATATCATATAGTTTTTTCTCAACTATATCAACAACTTCTGCGCTTGGAAGCTCCTCTTCAACAGTTACACGTTTTATCTCTGTTGTAAGAGTCAAGAGATGGCGTTTAAGAGATTTGTCTTTTATCTCTGCTACATAAGCTTTTGTATTTGAGATAGGGTTGGCTGAGAGAATCTCAAGCATAACCTGTTCATCAAATTTTTTAACAGTTATCAGCTCTTTTTTTATAAACTCTTCATCAATCGGCTGATCTTTTTGTAAAAGTTTCATCATAGCGTTAAATATATCTTGATGAGCAGGAAGATAGAAGTCATCTACCTTAAGTGCACTGCTAAGCTCATCAAACTGAGCAGGTTCAAATACGATTGAACTTAATATACTTCTTTCAAATGCTAGGTTATACAGGTTTTCTTGCATTAATTATCTTTTTCCTTTTTTGCCATCTCTTCTACTTCATGTACAAACTTATCTACAAGTTCTTTTTCATCAAGGTTCGCAATAACTTCGCCTTTAACCATTACAAGCCCTTTTCCTTTTCCATAAGCTATGGCTACGTCGGCATGAGCCGCTTCACCTATGGCATTTACAACACAGCCCATAACCGAGACGTTTAGCGGAGCTTTTATATGCTTGGTACGCTTTTCTATCTCACTTACTGCACTTACAAGGTCAGCTTCGATACGACCGCATGTAGGACAAGAGATTATGTTTAGTCCATCTTTTGCAGCACCGCTGTCTTTTAGTATTGCACGGGCTACGTTTATCTCTTCTTCTAATTCGCCTGTAATGGAAACACGCATTGTATCTCCGATGCCATCAAGCAAAAGTGTTCCAAGTCCAATGGAGCTTTTAACCGTCGCATGAAATAAAGTTCCAGCCTCTGTTACACCTAAGTGGAAAGGGTAGTTGTTTTTAGGACGTAACATTCTGTATGCATCTACAGTACGTTCTACATCACTGGCTTTTAAAGATACTTTAATATCGCTAAAGCCTAAGTCTTCGAGATATTTTATATTATACTCCGCAGATGCAACCATCCCCTCTGAAGTTTGACCGTATTTGTTTAGAAACTCTTTTTCCAGTGAGCCTGCATTTACACCAATACGTATAGGAATATTACGAGACTGACAAGCTTTTACAACTTCTGCAACTTTTTCTTTGCTACCTATATTTCCCGGATTGATGCGGATACAGTCAACAACTTCAGCAGCAACAAGTGCAAGCTTATGGTTAAAATGTATATCTGCAACAAGAGGAAGTGAGATTTGCTCTTTAATCTCTTTTAAGGCAAGGGCATCTTCCATATCAGGAACTGCACAACGGACTATGTCACAACCCGCAAAATGTAAGCGGTTTATCTGCTCAACTGTATGTTTAACATCACGTGTGCGTGAATAGGTCATAGACTGAACACTTATAGGTGCGTCTCCACCTATTGCAACACCACCGACATATATTTTTTTAGTAGGTACTCTGTTTATCATAAAGGAGATTTTATCCTCTTTTGGATAATAAGTCGCTTTTAGGATAATAAATATTTTTTAGGTTAAAATATAAGTTATGAAAAATTTAAATACTCTTTCAATCGATAAAACTGAAAAATTTTGGAAATATGGTGTCTTTGGTCTATGGATGGCACTATTGGCACATGCCATGTTTAGTGTATTTTTTTACATATACGGCGTATATGAAATGGCTGTCTTTAATATCTTTAGCATTCTTGCTTTTGCTATTTGTATATACTTAGCTAAAGTAAAAAAGTATGGAAATATTTTAAATATTTCATATATTGAAGTTACTTTACATACCGTACTTGCTACTTACTTTGTCGGTATAAACAGTGGGTTTTATTATTATCTTTTTGTTTTAGTTATAGTCTCACTCATAGTTAAACAAAAATCTATTAATGCACATATTGTAAAGAGTTTATTATATGTCGGAATGTTCTTTGTATTAGAGTTGGTATTTTTAAATGCACTACCTGTTTATGTTATAGATTCGGAGACTCTTTTCACCATAAGAGTCTTAAACCTTTTTGGCCTTTTACTCTTTTCTGTCCCTTTTAT
>JAPHSI010000205.1 GCA_026193155.1 Sulfurimonadaceae bacterium
GCATCCATAGTCACAAAAAAATCATAACCTAACTCTTTTGCTTTTTTTGCTCCGCTTAAGATTGCTTCACCTTTACCCATGTTTTTTTCATGAGTTATTAGAGTAACACCATCTGGTACATTGACTTTTGTACTTGAACCATCATCTACAACTATTAGTTGATATCCATATTGTAGAGTATCTTTAATCACTTCATCTATATAAGGTGAATTGTAAACTGGGATTATTACACAATGTTTCATAATGAAAATGTCGCTATATCTTCACCGTTGCAAGAGACTTTAAATTTATTGTTATCTCTTTCATACTTTAGAGATTGTGATGGATAGGCTATTTTTAAGTACTTTGCTCTTTTTATAGTTGTTATCTCGATATTAAAAACATCGGCGATAATATCAAAATGTACAAAACCAGGTAAAATAGGCTGATTTGGAAAATGTGCTTGAAAAACCGGATGATTTTCATCACTAAGTTCTACTATAGCGAGAGTCTCTTCCTTGCTTTTTATCTCGTAAAGATTATCTAGTAACATAAATCTCACTTTAAAATATATATAAAAATGATTTTAACATATTTAAATTAAAAATTATTAATATTTTTGTATAATCGGAGCAATTAAATTAAGGAACATATATGTTTAATGACAAAAAGTTAACTGGACCAGAGGCACTTTTAGAAGCTCAGAAAATTGCCTTCGCTCCTATTTTATTTCAATGTGCAAGACTCTTACGCGATTACGGAATTTTTGAACTTATTTATAAAAATAAAAAAAAGGGACAGAGTATTGAAGAGATTGTAGAAGCATTAAATATTACAACTTATGCTGCACAAATTTTATGTGAGACAGGTTACTCTATGGGTGCGCTTGATTTTAGAGAAGAACGTTATTACATTACCACTATTGGATACTTTTTATTTACAGATGAAATGACAAAAGTGAATATGGATTTTAATCATTATGTAAATTATATCGGCCTTTATAATCTTGACGAGTCACTAAAAGAACAGCGTCCTGCAGGACTTCATGAAACATTTTCAAAAGAAGAAACGATATATCCTATCCTTTCACAACTTCCTGAAGATGCAAAAAGAAGTTGGTTCGGGTTTGATCATTTTTACTCAGATGCTACTTTTGGAAGACTTGTTGAGATTATGAGTCAAAAAGGGATAAAAAAACTTCTTGATATAGGTGGAAATACCGGAAAATGGGCTATGGGGTTGACTAGTGCTACGACAGATACAACAGTGACTATTTTAGATCATCCAGGTCAAATAAAAGTAGCACTTGAAAATGCTAAAGAAGCAGGATTAGAGGGAAGAGTATTAGGTGAACCTATGGATTTACTAGATCATACTGTACCTTTTCCTGAAGGTGTAGACGGTGTTTGGATGAGTCAGTTTTTAGATTGTTTTGGTCCAAATGACATAGTTAACCTTCTTAAACGTTCACGTAATGCCCTTAATGATGATGGTCGCGTGTATATAGTGGAACCGTTTTGGGATAAAAGTAATAAAATAGGTTCATTCTGTCTTATTAACACATCACCGTATTTTACAGCCCTTGCAAATGGTACAAGTAAGATGTATAGAGCAAGTGAGATGGAAGAGTTTGTTAAACAGGCTGGTCTTGAAGTAGAAGAGCAGATAAGTGATTTAGGGTTTAATTCAACTCTAATGATATGTAAGAAACCTTAAATATAAAAAATAAACAAAGGCGTAAATATGATTAAACGTTTAGGTCCTTATCTACTTGGATTTCTATTTATACCTTTGTTCTTTACTTCATGCGCTATTTCAGATATTAAAGCCATTACTAAGAATATTAAGCAAAATTCAAATATCGCAAAAATAGATATAACAATAAATTCAAAAAATAAAAACAATCCAAATATTATTGTGTTTTTAACCAGAAAATGGGCTGATAGTTATGAAATTATAAATTACAATATAGTTAAAAAAAACAATAAAATCAGTTTTTATGTTGAGCCGGATTCTTATAGAGTTTTTGCTTTTGAAGATGTAAATAATGATAGCAAATATACAAAAGGCGAGTATATAGCCAGTAGTGAAAGCCTGTACGTTTTATCAAGAGATGAGTTTAATATTGAACTAGATTTAAGACCATATAAAAAAACGGACGATTTTGATAAAGACAGCTTTAGTTTAGAACTTGATAACTCATCAGCGCATCTGGGAGATATTGTTCCTCTAAATAGCGAAATATATTCTAGGAAAAACAGTTCAAAAGGTTTTTTAAAACCTTTTGAATTTGTTAAAGAGGTACCATATGGTATATTTTTATTGAAAAAATATACTCCAAATAAAAAGCCTATACTTTTTGTACATGGTATATCTGGAAGTCCTGAAGATTTTTCATATTTGATTAATCATATAGATGATTCTAAATATCAAATTTTTGTAGCTTACTATCCAAGTGGTATGTCTGCAGATATTATCTCAAATCATTTAGCAAACAATCTAAATCAACTATATAGAGAGTTTAGATTTAAAAAGATATCGATAGTCGCACATTCTTTAGGTGGGATAATAGCTCGTGACATGCTAAATAATTTAAATGAGAACAAGATTGACATTGTAGATAAATTTATAACTATGTCTGCACCTTTTAAAGGGGATATGATGGCAGGTTTAGGAGTTGAGCATTCACCACTTGTCATTCCGATATGGAGAGATTTAGATCCAAGTAGTAATTTTTTAAAAAATCTATTTCGTACACGATTAAATAAACAAACTAAAGCTTATCTTTTCTTTGGAATTAAAGGGCTTCTTTCGTCTGACGGTACAGTTTATATATCATCACAAATAGAATATAAAGCGCAGGATGAAGCTGTAGAAGTAAGGGGATTCAATGAATCACACATGTCCATATTAAAGACTAAAAGAGTCTCAGATATGTTAAATAGATATCTAAACGAGTAGATATCTAAAAATTATAACCGACTTTCATTGATAGGTAAGTATCACTTGCACTATCACTTAATCCATGTGAATAATTAAGTGTTGTAAACCATCTTGAATTTAAAGTATAAAAAGCATAAACTGATACGGTATTGATTTTTTCTACATCAACATAAACACTATCACTATTAAAATATGAGCTACTTAGATAAAGTTTTTGTGATGGATAAAAACCTATTCCTAAGTTGAATGAATTGGTGTCTTGATAGTTTACTATGATGTCTGTATTTAAATCATCATCATTTATTTTTGTGTAGTTATACCCAATAAATAAGTTAACTTTATCTAAAGCGTAACTTAGACTAATTGTACCTGTGTAATCGGTATTGTTGTTATTTAATTCTGAATCGTAAGTTGGTATTATAAATCCTAAACCTGTTTTGATTTTTAAATTTTTTATCGGCAGAAATTGATAATATGCACCGACGAATGAATCATTAGCCCCGTTATCGTTATAAGAGACACTTGTGGAATTATAATAAGATGTACTAATTTCTAAAGAAAAATCTTTGTAATAATAATCAAATTGTAAACCATGAGAATTTGTATTTGTAGTTTCTCCTGAATAATCTGAACTTGTGTAGCTCATACCGTATATAATATCAAATTTATGTGCAGAAATTAATGAAGAAGTTGTACATCCGTAAGCATCTACTAGTTCACTAAACGGTGTATTTGGGCATCTGTCATACGAATCATCGATACCGTCTAAATCATAGTCACTATATGAGAAGAGCAGAAGTTGAAAGCCTAGTAAAAGTAATAAAATTTTTGGCATATAAATCCTTTTATATATTGTAAGAATATGCCACTAAATGTGGCATATTTATAAAGATAACTAGCTTATCTTTTACCCATAAAACCATTTTGGCCGCCGGCACCAGTTCCAGGTGTAGATCCTCCGCCACTTCTAACTTGATTCATACCTTTTGAAGCTGCATGATTTTGATTCATTTTTTGGTTCATTATCATTTCACCGCTTCCATCACCTTGATGTATACGAGTTCTTTCTCGAGTTTGTGTTTGAATCTCAGAATTCGTTTCCTGCATTGTTGTACGAAGTTGGTTTATAGCTTCTATACGTTCCTCTTGAGTTAAAGTAGAGATGTCAGTTTTAAATTCATTCATCAACTCAACTCTTTCTTCCTGAGTAGCTGCATTTTGTATCGCAGTAATCTGCTCATCTATTGTCGTTGACAAACCTAATGTTAAAGTCCCTAGCAACATTAAAGTTACTACTATGTTTTGAGTTTTCATTTTTGTTCCTTCTCTTTTTAGATGTTAAAAGTATGACATTAAAGTGTTAGCGGGTTGTAAGTTGGGAAAGTCCCAATGTAAAAGTGCTTCCCAGACCTAGTTCACTATCTATTGTAATTTTTATATTTAGCTCTTCGCATAGTTTCTTTACAATATGCAGACCAATACCTATACCTCTTTCCTGTTCTTTATAAAACCTGTCAAATATTTTTTTCGGATTTTTAATTCCCTTACCAGTATCGATAATTTTTAAATATTTATCTCTGTATACTATTTTTACAGAGCCGTTTGTTTTGTTGTATTTTGCAGCATTATTTATCAGGTTGTCTATAATTCTAGTGAATGCTTCTTTGTTTGTAAATAATTTAATATTTTTAATATCTACAAAAAAATCTATCTCAGGATAGTTTGTCTGTATAAAGTTTACTCTCGTTTGAATAAGCTCTTTTAAATCAAATTCTTCTTTTTGTATTGAGCTGTTTTGTAAGTATGAGCGTAGATGTTCTTGCAAGTCAAGAATATTTTTGACTCCGAGTTCAATCCTTTGCACTTTATCATTATTGCCAAGCTCTTTTTTTAACATCGATGAGTTTAACCTAAGGGTTGCTAGAGGTGTATTAAAATCATGGAGAATATCTTTTATAAACTCCTGTGTTAAAAGCAGAGCGTTTCTAAGAGGATATAGTGCATACACAGAAAAAAGTATGGATAAAATAAAAATAATTATTAAAACTCCAAATACCTCTAGATAAAGTTTTTCTTTTAAAAGTTGAATCTCTTTTAAATAGTCTTTTTGGGAGAGATTAAATGAAAGTAAAAATTTTTCAGAATTTGGAATAGGGTAAAAACTTGTAAGTCCGTTTATATCTTTATAAAGTGTTGCGAGTTTCTTTTTTTCTGTAACGTCTATAAAGTCTAAACTAAATTGTTCACATTTTAAATCATAACTGCATAGCCTCATTTGGGATAAAATACTCTCATCCAAAGTCTGCACACTTTTTGAAAAACTTATATAATATACTATTGCTATTAATATACTAAGTGAAGTAAAAAAAAGAAAAAAACTTTTTAAAAAAGATTCTATTTCAACTTTATTCAAGTGAATATCCTACACCGCGTACATTAATAATATTTAATCCAATTGTCTGTTTAAGTTTAGTTATGGCTACTCTCAGCGCAGTAGGTGATGGTTTGTCTAAACATTCCAAAAGTATATCTTTATCTAAAAGTTGATTTTGATTTCTTAAAAACAACTCTAAAAGCCTCTCTTGAACATCACCTATTGATTGTATATGTCCATTTATTTTTAATATTTTTGTAGCTGTATCATACTCTATATTTTTATAAATTATATTACTGTTATTGTGTTTTGGTAATAGTTTTGAATTTATACGTATTAGTAATTCTTCAGGAAAAAATGGTTTTTTAATATAATCTTCTGCCCCTATTTTAAAGGCTTTTGATATGGAGTTTATATCTACAAGGGCACTTATGAAAATTGTTGGGGTTTTATCATCTGCATCTCGGAGTGATTTTAACAGCTCTAATCCCGTTATATCCGGTACATTTATATCAAATACATACAAATCAAACTTTTCATCGTATGTTTTGTCTATAGCTTCATTTCCCGTTTTAACTAAAGTAACAAGATATGATTCTGATTCTAGCAATTCTTTTAAAGTATCTGCTAGTAGTAAATCATCTTCTAATAGGAGTATTCTTTTATTCATACCATATTTTAGTATGTAAGTGTTAGCAGTTTGTTAAAGAGGTGGATTTTAATCCACTTCTTTATATTGTAAATTAAAAAGTTCTATTTACCGCACAAAAAAGAGCTTTTATAGATGCACTTGCAATATCGTTATCTGCACCCATTCCAAAACATGAAAGTGTATTTTGGCTTTGAATCTCTATGTATGCAATAGCTTTTGCAGTACTTTTATCACCGCATGAGTGTTCGGAGTAAGACTTTATCTTAAACTCATTTGGATAACTTTTCATTAAAGCTCTTTTTGCAGCATCTATAGGTCCGTTACCCTCTGCAGTTTCTGTAATCGTCTTTCCATTTAGTTTAAATGTTAACTCACACGTAGATACATTACTTTTAGAACTAAGTGAATAATCTATCAAAGAAACATGTTCTTTGTTATTAAAATAGTTATCTTTTAGTACACTTAGTATCTCATCAGGATTTAGTTCGCGTCCCTCTTTATCACTTAGCGCCTGAACTAACTTTCCAATCTCCGGATGCATAGCTTTTGGAAGCTGATAACCAAAGTTTTTCTCTAAAATATAAGCAACTCCGCCTTTACCAGATTGTGAGTTTATACGGATAATATCTTCATACGTACGACCTACATCACTTGGGTCAATCGGAAGATATGGAACTTCCCAAAAAGAATCTTCACGAGATTGTTGATATGCCATACCTTTGTTTATTGCATCTTGGTGTGAACCTGAAAATGCTGTATATACAAGTTCGCCTACATATGGATGACGAGGATGTGTCGGCATCTCGGTAGAGCGTTCAACCACATCTAAAATCTCATTTACATCACTTAAGTTTAGATTGCTATCTAAGCCTTGAGTCGTCATATTAAGTGCAAGTGTAATAATATCTACGTTACCTGTACGCTCACCGTTACTCAAAAGTGTACCTTCAACTCTATCGGCACCTGCTAAAAGAGCAAGTTCTGTAGCTGCAATAGATGTACCTCTATCGTTATGAGTATGAGTAGAGATAACAACATTTTCTCTATTATTAAGGTGTCTGCTCATCCACTCAATCTGGTCTGCATAAATATTCGGTGTAGCCATCTCAACAGTTGCAGGAAGATTTATTATAACCTTTCTGTCACTACTTACACCCCATCTGTCAGTTACCGCATTACAAATTTCAGCTGCAAATTCTAGCTCAGTTCCTGTAAAGCTCTCAGGTGAATATTCTAAGAAAATTTGACCGTCATGCTCTTTTTCATATTTTTTTACTAAATCAACACCCTCTAAAGCAAGATCGATAATATCTTCTTTTTCTTTTTTAAAGACGATTTTTCTCTGTGCAATAGATGTTGAATTATATAGATGCACAGTTGCTTTTTTAACACCTTTCAGAGCTTCAAAAGTTTTTGCTATTAAATGCTCACGAGCTTGGACAAGAACTTGAATAGTTACATCATCCGGTATAAGATTGTCATCAACCAAACGACGTAGGAAATCAAACTCAACTTTACTAGCTGAGGGAAAACCAACTTCTATCTCTTTAAATCCTAACTTTAGTAAGAGTGCATATAATTCAAGTTTTTTCTCCATGTTCATTGGATTAATAAGTGCTTGATTTCCATCACGTAAATCTACACTACACCAACGTGGAGCTTTATCAATAGTATTGTCAGGCCAAGTACGATTTGGCAAATCTATTTGTGGATATGGGCGATACTTGCCCTTTGTAACATGTTGCATTACAAAACCTTTATCTTGAATTTTTTGATAATACACTCTTACATTCATTATCAATTTTGGAATTATATCAAATTTATTGTTAGGCAAGTGGAGTGTGATATATATAATTTGTTCATATAAGTTAATGTTTTTTGATGTATATCACATCATATTAAAAATTATTATGATAAAATTAAAAGTTAAGTTAAATTTTATAGTTAAAAATGGATTAATATATCATGCAGAGACAAAGTGCTGGAAAATATTTTACATTGTTAACAAATAGAAATATATATATCCCCGCACTTATTTTAATAGCTATTTTTAGCGGGCTTTCATATTTAAACCAACACCAAATAATTTCAACCATAGAAAAAGACAATGAAATAATAAATATTACAGGCAGACAAAGAATGCTGTCTCAGAAAATAATTTTACTTTGTCGGGAGTATATAGAAAATCCAACTATCTCAAATAAAGAGAAACTTGAAAAAGATATATCTTTAATGAAAGATTCCCATGAGTACCTTTTAAAACATATAGATACAGGCGATTTAAAAAAACTGTATTATAAAGAAAAACTCAATGAAAATGTTATCAATTATATAAAAAAGATAGAGAGTATAAATACTTTTAGAAATATTGATTTGCTTGTAGGTGCTAGAAAAGACTCTCAAAACTTACTTATGCAGTTGGATAAAGCTGTACAAGAGTATGCAAACTACAGCAATAAGAAGATAAGTAGTTTATCAAATAGTATAAGAAATATATTTCTTATAACACTACTCATTTTATTACTTGAGGGCTTTTTTATATTTTACCCTGCAAGCAAAAGAATAAAACACACTACAGACCAGTTATACGATATAAATGATAAACTTGAAGAAAAAGTAAAAAATAAAACCAAAGAACTGCAAAAATATTTGGATATTATAAATCAGCATGTTTTGATTTCAACGACTGATTTAAATGGCGTTATAACATATGCCAATGAAGCTTTCTGTAGAACAAGCGGTTATTCAATAGATGAACTAATAGGGGAGCCCCATAATATAATACGCCACCCTGATATGGCGAAAAGCTTTTTTAAAGAGATGTGGGATACGATACAAACAGGAAAAACTTGGCAAGGTAAGATAAAAAACTTAAAGAAAGACGGAACATATTATTGGGTGGATGCAGTTATACAACCTCATTACGATGAAAATAATAAACTTGATTCATATGATGCTATACGAATCGATATTACAGATAAAATAGAATTAGAAGAGTTTAGTGCAAAACAAGAGGCAGTTATTGAGCAAAAGACAAAAATTGCCAATAAAGAGAGAGATAGGGCACAAGAATATGCTAAAGCAAAAGGTGAATTTTTGGCAAACATGTCTCATGAAATTCGTACACCTTTAAATGCTATTCTTGGATTTATAGATATTCTAAAAGAAGAGGATGATGGTAGAAAATCTTTAGAATATATAAATGTAATAGACAGTTCAAGTAAATCTTTAGTGCAAATAATAAATGATATTCTCGATTTTTCTAAAATAGAGAGTGGTAAATTAAATATCGATAAAATATATTTTAACCCTGTAAATGAGTTTAAAATGATAACTAGTTTATTTGAGGGTAAATGTTCACAAGATGATATATCACTTGAAGTGACAATTGATGAAAATATACCAAAAGCAATAAAAACTGATCCCTTGAGAGTTAACCAAGTTATTACAAATTTACTTAGTAATTCAATCAAGTTTACGGAAAGAGGTAAAAAGGTGTTTGTTAATATTACACATATAGACAATATGCTAAAAGTTTCTGTTAAAGATCAGGGTAAGGGTATAGCAGAAGATAAACTCCAACATATATTTGAAGCTTTCCATCAAGAAGATAGTTCAACAACAAGAAAATATGGCGGTACAGGTCTGGGGCTTGCAATTAGTAATGAACTTGTGTTGTTACTTGGAGGAGAGTTGGGAGTAAAAAGTGAACTTGGAGTCGGTAGTGAATTTTATTTTTCTATTCCTGTAGAGATAGGAGAAGAAATAATTGATGATAATTTTGCATTACAAGATAGATATACGTTTAAAAATGAAAAAATACTTGTAGTTGAAGATAATGAAGCAAATAGAATGTTTATGAAAATTTCCCTTAAAAATATGAATCTTAATTTTGATTTTGCTAATGATGGTATTGAAGCTATTGAAAAATATAATTTAAACAAGTATTCTCTTATATTTATGGATGAAAATATGCCAAATATGGGTGGTATAGAAGCAACTAAAAATATCAGAGAATATGAAAAAGAGAACAATCTTTTACATACTCCGATTGTAGCATTGACAGCTAATGCACTAACGGGTGATAGAGAACGATTTTTAGAATCTGGGATGGATGATTATCTTACTAAGCCGGTTAATAAAAGTAAGTTGGGAGAAGTAATTAAAAAACTTATTTATAAGTAATTTATATATACTCCCACAAAGTGGGAATATTTTAGTGCGTTATTAGCACTGGTAAGTTGTTTTAAACTCGTAAGCAGTCGGACGACCTTCATCCGGCCATACTTGACGCTCAAATTGATAGTGTTGGTATGTTTGAATAAATAGGTCAGTAAATACAGGTTTTAAGAAGTCATTATCACGGATAAGTGCTTCAAGCGAACCTCTTAAAGTATGTGGCATCTGAGGGATACCTTTTTCACGAATCTCATCTAATGATAATTCAAATAAATCCTCATCCATTGGTCCTATTGGGATATCTTTATTTTTGATACCGTCAAGTCCAGCCATCATCATAGCAGCAAATGCTAAGTATGGACAAGCAGTAGAATCAGGGAATCTCATCTCAACACGAGTAGCTTTTTCACCTGCACCATAAGGGATACGACAAGAAGCTGAACGGTTTTGAGAAGAATATGTAAGAATTGAAGGAGCTTCGAATCCTGGGATTAAACGCTTATAAGAGTTTGTAGATGCATTAGTAAATGCAGCA
>JAPHSI010000258.1 GCA_026193155.1 Sulfurimonadaceae bacterium
AACAAAATTCATTTATTGCGTCATTTTTTAAGCTGGAATCCGCCGGAGGTATATTATTAATGCTAGCAGCTTTTGTAGCTGTCTTATGTGCAAATACCTTTTTGGAATCTTACTACCAACTGTTGCTATCGACTCCTGTCGAAATCCGCATAGGCGCCCTGGAAATAGCGAAACCCTTGTTGCTGTGGATTAATGACGGGCTTATGGCAATATTTTTCTTTATGGTCGGATTAGAGATAAAACGTGAGATTTTAGTCGGTGAACTGTCTATTTTAAAAAATGCCATATTGCCTATTGTAGCTGCAATCGGGGGAATGGTTTTCCCTGCCTTAATCTACACATACTTTAACTATGGAGAAATTAGTGGTAACGGATGGGGTATACCAATGGCAACGGATATTGCATTTGCTATTAGTGCGCTTGTTCTTTTAGGCAAACGTGTATCACCTGCACTTGTTACATTTTTAGTAGCACTTGCAATTGTAGATGATTTGGGAGCAGTTTTAGTAATTGCAATCTTTTATACAAAACAAATTATCTTTTTACCGCTTTTACTTGCTTTTATCTCATTTGCATTATTATTGGTATTTAACCGTATGGGTATACATATGATTCTTCCATATTTTATTATTAGTATGTTTATGTGGTTTTTTATGCTAGAATCCGGTGTACACGCTACTATAGCAGGTGTACTCGCTGCTTTAACGATTCCTTCTAGACCAAAATTTGAGCCTCTTAAATTTACAAGAAAAATCAGGGATTTACTAGATGAGTACGATAGCTATCCCATTGCTACCGACTTTACAACTCATGATAAGCAAAAAGCAATTTTAAATACTATAAAAAGAAGAATCCACGAAGTAGGCTCACCCGCGCAAAGACTTGAACAAGCACTGCATCTACCTGTAGGTCTTGTCGTACTTCCTATTTTCGCACTAGCGAATGCAGGCATTAACATAGATTTTTCTTCAATATCTTCGGCAATAATGTCAGATGTATCCATAGGTATTATCATGGGGCTTATTTTAGGAAAAGTTATAGGGATATTTGGTGTATCCTTTTTAGCAATAAAGATGGGTATAGCAAAACTTCCAGAACATACTACAATGTACCAAATATTAGGTGTTTCTTTCTTAGGAGGAATCGGTTTTACCATGAGTATATTTGTGGCAGATTTAGCGTTTATAGATAGCGACATACTCATTTTTGAAGCTAAGATAGGAGTATTATTTGCTTCCTTAGTATCAGGTGTAATAGGTTACTCAATGCTAAGAAATACAAAGACTGTATGATAATTTAACATTAGTTTTAAATAAGTATTGCTAGAATCTGACAATTTATTGACATAATTGAGGATTAATGAAAATTACTGCAAGAAATAATGAGGTCACATTTGATGAACATACTTTACTTGTTTCAAAGACTGATTTAAAAGGAAATATAACATACGTAAATCGAGCTTTAGTAGATATAGTTCAGATAGATGAGTATGAACTTATTGGGAAACCACATAACATAATTCGCCATCCGGATATGCCCAAAGCCATTTTTAAACTACTATGGGATTATTTAAAAGATGGCAAAGAGATTAATGCTTACGTAAAAAATCTATGTAAAGACGGTTCATATTACTGGGTATTTGCCAATGTAACACCTTCATATTTTAATGATAAAGTTGTAGGTTATCATTCTGCAAGAAGAAAACCAAATCAAGAAGCACTTAATGTAATCAAACCACTGTATAAAACTCTTCTTGATTTAGAGAAACAAGGCGGAACAGATGCCAGTCTAAAAAAAATGCAAGAGATACTAAATGAAAAAGGAGTGGAATACGATGAATTTATCCTCTCTCTCTAAAATACACTACGCAAACTATGCCCATTTAATAGTAGTTTCCTTGGGACTTTTAATATCAGTAACATTTTTTGAATTTAATGCTACTACTTTTACGTTTAATCTTTTAAATATTGCTATAGCTATATATGCATATAAACAAATTGAAGTTACAAGACATACAATAGCAGAATCACTAAGAGTTGTTGAAGGCAGTAATATAGGTAACTTTGAATTAAGAGAGTTACATATAGAAGCAGGTGGTGAACTTGCAGATTTAAGCTATGGTATAAATGATCTCTTTGATCAGTTGGAGAGTTTTACACGTGAGATTAATACCTCGATTCAATATGCATCTGCTAATAAATATTTTCGACGTGTTTGCCATACAGGTTTAAATCCAGCTTTTGCAAGAACAGCCGAGCTAATCAATAAAAGTATAGATGCTATGGAGCAAGAATATCTTACTCAAAGAAAGAAAAATTTTCTTGTTGAACTTGATAAAACCGGTGAAGGCTTGGTCTCTAACTTTGCAAGTATACAGACTCAAATCTCTCAAACAAACGACACTCTAACAAATCTGGCAAATGAAGCACAGGAGAGTGCATCTCTCTCCAGAGAGAATAATAATGTTGTTGAAAATATGAATCAAAACTTTGAAAAGCTCTCAGAAATAATTTCTCAAAATGATGAAATAGTTGAATCTTTAGGTACTAAAACTCAAGAGATAAATGTTGTAATTGATTTGATAAAAGATATAGCAGACCAAACAAACTTACTTGCCTTAAATGCAGCTATTGAAGCTGCGCGAGCAGGTGAGCATGGTCGTGGATTTGCAGTTGTTGCCGATGAAGTAAGAAAACTTGCAGAGAGAACTCAAAAAGCTACAAGTGAAATATCCATATCTATATCGACTCTTCAACAAGAAGCAAGTGGAATGCACGATAGCTCAATTGAGCTCAATAAAATATCTGAGATATCCAAAGAGAGTGTTGAAACACTTTATAACTCCCTTCAAAAATTCAATGTAACAAGCGAATCAGTTCTAAATTCAAGTACATATATGAAAAATAAAAACTTTATAGTGTTAGCTAAAATAGACCACATCTTATTTAAAGCTGAGGCACTTGATCATATATCTAAAGAGGAATATAAAGAGTTTAATGACCATAGTAACTGTAGGTTTGGTAAATGGTATGATACTGACGGAAGAGCACAATTTAGTCATTCAAAATCTTATAATAACATAGTTAAACCGCATAAGAATGTTCATGACAAAGTTATAGAATCTGTAAAACTTTTACAAGATAACAACATTTTAGATGTATCTGCTGATATAAAACAAAATTTTACGGATATAGAAAAAAGTACCTTTGAACTATTTGACTTAATGGACAAAATGTTAGAAGAGGAACAAAGTTATACTAGTTAATTAAAATAATATAATGCTAAGTTATTTTAATTATAATTATAAAAAATATAGTAGGAGATAATCCAATGTTAAAGTTCATATTTCTGAGTATTCTAAGTATAACTTCACTTTTTGCATCTAAAAATTTTGCCCCTAGTGAAGATTGTAAGTCTTGCCATCCACTGATATATAAAGAGTTTTCAGGTTCTATGCATGCCAATTCTACACCTCAAAAAGATCCTATACACGGTTCTATTTGGGCAAAACATCCGCAAAACCTGAAGTTAAAAAAATACGGTTGTGGAAAATGTCATACTCCGACTGCAGAAAAAGACTCAATGCCAAAAATTGAAAGTGAAAAACATCAAGCAGGTATATCTTGTGCATATTGCCACCGTATAAAAAGTATAGAGCTTCATGCAAAATCAAATACAAATATTACTACCTCTACAGAGAAGAACTATTTTGGCACTATGAAAGAGCATATAAACTCACCTTATCACGGTGTTGTAAGTGAAGATAATAAACATTTTAAAAATGGAAATGTTTGTATTGGTTGCCACTCACACAAAATGAACAAACATAAACTAAACGTATGTTCAACAAATATAGACAACGAGATGGACGGTGCGAACTGTGTAAGTTGTCATATGCCAAAAGTAAAAGGCAGCGTATCGAACTTTAAAGAGCGTAAGGAACATAGCTTTCATGGTTTTGCAGGAAGCCACTCAAATCAAGATATGTTAAGTAAGTATGTGGACATATCAGTCCTTCGCCAAATAGATAATTTTATTGTAAATATAGATAATCGTACAAGTCATGCACTTTTGTTGCATCCTCTTCGTGTTGCCGTACTTAAAGTAAGCGTTACAAGAGCAGGCAAGACTACGAAATTAAAAAATGAAACTTTTGTAAGAGTTATAGGGCATGAAGGTAAACCTGCGATGCCTTGGACTGCAAGTACAACTCTAAAAAACACTATGATTCAAGCTAATGAAAAAAGAGCTGTAAAATACGACTATAAACTCCAAAGCGGAGATAAAGTAGATATCGTTTTAGGCTGGTTTTTAGTAAACCCTAAAGCTCTAAAAACATTAAATCTTCAAGATAATGAAATAGCTAAAAAGTTTATAGAGTTCAAGTAAGAAAGTTTTAATTTCTAAGCATTTAATTAATTTTTATATCTGAGATAGCTTCATTGGCTATCTCTTCAAATTCACTAAAATCTTTTAGTACTTGTAAAAGCTTTAGTGCTTCATCAAATTTACCTTCGTTTATCATTTTTTGAGATTCGATATATAAAGAGTCGGCATAAAATATCAACTCTTCATACTCCGGAACTTCTTTTAAAAATTCATATTTTTTAAAAAGTGCAGATGCTAATTTATAATCTTTTTTTGCCGTTGAGTCTATAAACTTTTTATATACCTTATGGCGCAATAAAACATCTTGTATATCTTGGGTCTTTTCGCTTACACCTCTATAAGGCGCAAACAGCTCAGTAATCTTCTCTTCACCGTTTACATCAATTGAATACTTTTTAGCCAAAGCTAAAATCTTTTCCCAGTTTTTTTCTAAAGCTATATACGATCTTGATTTTAAATATATTGGATCACTGTGTATTAAAGAGTATGCCAAAGCTATCTTACCGCTTTTTATAAGTGAATTTAGTTTCTCATACTTTTCATACTCTTCAAAAAGTTCTTGAATCATTTTCTTTTTTGATGAAACACCCATATATCCGTTTAAAAGTTTTAGAGCTGAATCTTTATCATCCTTATCTAAATATTCTTTTGCCTTTTGAAGTGTTTGCTCCCATACCATAGAGATTGCCTGATAAACTTTGGTATATTCTAAAAGAGGGTTAAACTCTATATACTTTTGTATAGCAGTAAAGTCCTTCTTTTTAAAGAGTATCTTTAAATTATTTTGACCGTAAAAAATATCATATAAAAGTAACTCACCGCTATTAGTACCGACAATGAGCTGATGATTCTTCTCATTAAATTCAAGTGAAGTTATAGATGACTTTAGTTTAATATATGAGCTAGAAAGCAGTTTATAGTTTTCTAACTCATAAACTAAGATATACCCTAACTCCGTTCCTAAAAACAAAAACTCACTATCGGCACTCTTAGTTACGGTGGTTACATCTTCATGTATTTCTTCAAGCCTTGTTATTACAGTAGCTTCATACATATCCCAAATAACTGCACTGTTGCTTTTATCTATGCTAAAGAGCCTATGCTCACTTAAAAAACATAATTTTTTTACCGGTTCTGAATGAGCGTACATAAAATGCTTTGGAATTTTATTTGGCAGGTAAAAGAGTGATATAGTCTTATCATGGCTTGCCGTTGCAACCCATCTTGCATCATCACTAAAAGCTATATCATAAACAATATCTTTATGTGCGGGAAGTACAGAAGCAAGCTTTGCACTCTCAATCCCTAAGGCAAATGTTTTGCCGTCATCTCCACAAGAAAACATATATCTATTTTTAGGATCTATTCCTACACAAGAGACTTCTCCATGATGTCTATCAACAGTAGCGACTATACTTTTAGAATTACTATCATATAGGATAGATTTTCTACAATCAGGGCTTATAGACGCTACATAGTTACCGTCATTACTTACAGAGACAACAGAATTATTGTATATTTTATGTTTTATATCTATTTCAATTTTTTTGATTGTTTCTAGAGTTTTCTTGTCTAAGAATATTAGAGTAGTATCTGAATCCACAATCAATATACTATCATCACTCAAAATCTTAGATAATATAATCGCATTATTATAATTTTTCTTTTTTATTGGATTCATTTTTAACTACTCATTAAAACCTATCTGTCATATAATAGCGGACTGTCTAAGTCTACATATTTGACTACATCTGCATACTCATCTACCAAGCTAGATGCATATGCTATAGATGTAGGGCCTTCAAGCATACTCCCCATCATAACTGGTACATTTTTTAACCTGCAGTATTCTAAAATCTCTATAGCTTTTGTTATACCACCGCACTTCATAAGTTTTATATTGATAATATCGGCCATTTTATTTTCTATTACTGTTTTTACCTCTTCTAGTGTAAAACAACTCTCATCAGCAACTATAGGGATAGAACTATACTCTGTTATTTTTTTAAGAGCTTCAAGTTCATCTTTTTTTACAGGTTGTTCGATAAGATCTATCCCTACATCTTTTATGGCATCTATATAAGCTATGCTGTCTTTATAAGTCCAAGCCTGATTTGCATCTATTAGTAAACTTGCATCAGGATTTTGTTCTTTTATCTTTTTTGTCACCTCTATAGCATGCTTTATATTGTCATTAAACTTTAGTTTTAATATATCATTTTGACTTGTGTATGCTATATTTGCATCTGAGAGCATTTTAGATTCGTCGCCCAAAGATATTGTTATTGCCGTCTTTTTATCTGTCTTTTTATTTAAGGGATTAAGTATATTAAAAAGTGCCATATCCAAAGCTGCTCTTGAACTCGAACCTATTTTAAAAGTATCAAGTTTAGCTATCGCTTCTTGAGGGCTTAAGCCTATTAAGCTTGCTTTATAGCTATCTATACTGTTTAAAATCAAATCTAAATCTTCGCCCGTAATCGCTTTTGTAGCAGGTGCTTCACCAAAAGATACATTACCGCTTTGCAGTTCAACCCTCACCCTTACGAACTCTACATTATCAACTCTTCTTAGGGCAGTTATAAACGGTGTTTTAAGAGGTATCTTTTCTATTGTAGTTGTTATTTTTTTTATCTTCATTTTGCAAAGCCCTCTAATATGTTGCCGACAAAAAGTCCGCCAAAGGTACCGATAATATATCCCATTATAGCCATAAGAACTCCAACACCAACCAGCTTTTTATTATATGTTGCTGCTAAAATAGGTGCAGATGCTACACCACCAATATTACTCAGTGATGCTACGCAGATGCTAAAAAGATCAAGCTTAAATATTTTTGCACCTATAACCATAATTACAGCATGGATAATAAGGATTAAAAAACCTGCAAATACATAATAGCCAACACCTCCAAAACTGCCAAATACGGCACGTGAACCTATAAGAGCTATAAGCATGTAAAGCATCGACATAGCTACTTCATTTGAACCGTTTAACTCTTTTAGCTTCGTAAAAGAAGCTATAATTCCGCTAAATGTAGCTATAACTACCATCGTCGTAGTAGAATTTATTATAGAGATATTTTGTGATATTACCTGAGAAAAAAATGATACTACTAAAGATAAGACTATTAAAACCCAGTATCTTTTAGCACCTATATTACATGCACATCCAATAGTATTTATAACATCTTCACTTGGCTTTGCATCTGTAAATTTATTAAATAAATTTGCAAGTCCTACTATAAAAAGTAAAAATGCCACCCAAAATGTGTAGTTAAAACTATCTACAATAAGTGCATATCCAAAAGCTTCATCACTCACCCCTAAAGCTGAACCAACCGCTACCATATTAGCAGTACCACCCATCCAACTACCTGCTAGTGCTCCAAAAGCTCCAAACATATTAGAATCAAAATTAAGTAATACCGATACTGTTATAAATCCAGTCGCTATTGAGATAACAGCTAAAGTGTATGCAATTATTAGTTTGCGACCTAATTTGAAAAACTCTTTTATATCTACCTGTAAAAGCATTAAAAATATCATCGCGGGAAGTAAGTTTGTTTTAGTTAGTTTATAAATACTATTTATTTCTTCATTTAATTCCCAAAAACCTATAGATGCACAAAACATTGTAACCGCATATATAAGTACTACAGCAGGAATATATTTAAAAAAATTCCACTTTGTTTTTTGTTCTAGCAAACTTAAAAAAGTTGCTATTATGGCTAAAACAAAAAGATAAGAGAGTGGATTAGTTATCACAAGGTGCACGCTTCAAAGAGGTAAAATATTTTGATAGTTTGTCCATAAAACTTGGATGTGGATCATTTTTTTGTGTCCTGTATCCTGCATCTCTCTCTAGCCATAACTCATCATTTTCAAAACATCTATATTCATAATGACCAACTAAATACTCTATAGAATCAAACTTATTTTTAAGATACTTAACTAAAAATATATTCGACTTTAACTGTGCCTCCGTAAGATTATTTACACCATCGGCACCACCAACATTTTCTATACCTATTGAGTTGTAGTTTAATCCTATAACATGACGAGCCATAAAATCAAGCGGCATCAACTGATGAATAGTCCCATCACTCTCAACCATAAAGTGTGTACTTACATTTACAGCACCTGCACTACTTATATCAGCTCTGAGATTTGGTAATTCCTCTTCCATAAATCGACTTAATGATTCTTCAAAAGAGTCTATAGCTGTATGGTGAATTAAAATAATTTTAGGGACTATTTTTATATCCTTAGAATCTATACCATAGTGTGCTTTTATATAAGACTTTGTTAGTTCTACTCTATGGTCTGAAAACTTTATGGGTGTCTCAATTATATTTTGTGCATATGCATATAATGCGATTGTTATTAATAATATATATTTCATATAGGTATTTTACTGAGTTAATATTTATACAACTTTAATTACAAAAGTGGTAATATCTCTCTTATGAGTATACATAAAATTCAAAAGCAAAAATTATTGAATGAACCATTAAGTGATGAAGCGATAAAACTTGCTCTCGCAATATATAATACTTATTTAGAAAACGAGGATTTGGAGATGCAAATAAATATATCCAAACTCTTTAATCTATTTAAATTACATGCGACAAATGACTCATTAGCATATATTAAAAATATTTTTATGGAACTGACAGAACCTATAATTGTAAAAAATTTCAAATTTTACAATAACTTATATCCTATGCGTATTGTAACTTTTTGTATATATACATTTCATGATAAATACGTTAATATAGAACTTAGTGAAGAGTTCTTAGAAGTTGAAAAAAATTATATGATTGATAATTTTTTAACAAACTAAACAAACAATAAAGGACTAATTTGGCAAAACGCTACATAATACTTGATACGGAAACAACAGGTACAAGTGAAGAAGACAGAGTTATACAACTTGGCTTTATGGTCCTTGGTGCAAAACAACCTGAAGTACATAATGAATTTTTCTCTTCGGACATTCCCATAAAATTTGGAGCTATGGAAGTTCACGGCATCACTCAAGAGATGATTGATGGTAAACCTTCAA
>JAPHSI010000019.1 GCA_026193155.1 Sulfurimonadaceae bacterium
AATAATAAGTTGAGCTTTTTTATCAATTATAGCACTTAAATACTCTTGTATATTTTCAATGTCATCAAAACTTTCTTCAATTAAAATAGGTGCTATTATAGGTGGTTTTTCTTGATAGTATTCAATTAACATTCTATTATATATCTCATTTTTATCAAAACCGTTTTGTATTGTATTGATATTATGAGATGATGATATTATTTTACCATCACGCATAAAAATCTTCAGGACAACTAATCTTTTTTCATTGTTAGCAATCGCAAAAATATCATAGTTTTCATTAGATGCAAAATCTATTTCACTTTTAATTTCACTTCTAGATATTCTCTCACTTCTATCTCTAAGTTCGGCTGCTTCTTCAAACCTTAATTCTTCAGCATAATACTCCATTTTTCTTGATAATTCATGGATGAGTTTAGATTTGTTTTTTATAAGTTTTATCGCTTTAGAGACCTCTTTGTTATAAAGTTCTTTTGAAATATTATTTTCACATGGTCCCAAACATTTATCTATTTGGTAATACAAACACAATTTTTTTGATTTTAAACATCCTTTTTTTTGAACAAGTTTACATAATTCATATATGGAGTTTAAAATGTCTCTGGCACCGATTGAGTAGGGACCAAAGTATGTTATATCTTTTGAATTTATTATTTTTCTGGTTATGTCAAACCTTGGATACTCTTGTGAGTAATCTATATATATGTAGGGGTAAGTTTTATCGTCTCTAAGTAATATATTATATTTAGGGTTTAGTTGTTTGATAAGAGAATTTTCAAGTATTAAGGCATCATGTTCTGTATTTACAACTATATAGTTTAAAGATGTTGTTTTCTCTATCATATCTTTTATTCTATATGATAAGTTTGGACTAGGTTTTAGCTCAGGAGTAAAACTAAAGTAACTTTTTACACGATTTTTTAAATTCTTTGCTTTTCCAACATATAGTAGATGCCCATCTTCATCAAAATATTGGTATATTCCTGCGGATGAGGGGAGGTTTTGTATCTTTTCAGTCAATGTCATTATTTTTTATAATATCCCTTATACTTTTTACTAAAGAATTTAGCTTTTCATCTTTAATATTAACCTCAAAATTACCTTTTGCTCTTTCTTTATATGTTTGTTTAATTACTTTCATAGTTTTTTGTTCTTTTTTAGGAGTATGAGTTACAAAAGCTTTGATATCGGAAACAGTTGTATCACTACATTCATCGGGCATATGGAACTTTAAAGCGCTTTTAATATTTTGTATACTATTATCAAACTCTTGTTTGCCGGCGGGATGGTTAAATACAAAAAAAAGAGTATTTTGTTTGAAATATGCAAAGCTTATCATCTTCCGAATCGGCTGTGTGAATAGTGATTGTATTTTTTTAATACAATTTACTTTTGAAAGTTTAGAAAATTGAGGTTTATTTTGAATAATATTTATAATCTGAGAAGCATTTTTCATAAAGTTATTATAGCTGTATTTTTATTAAGTTTTAGTGGATGCGGTGTTAAAAAAGCACCATATTATCAAGATAGTGCAGTGATTTCCATTGATAAATCAGAAGAAAAAGAGAAAAACTGATGAGGTACGATGTAATTATAGTTGGAGCCGGCATTGCCGGACTATATGCCGCTATAAATATTCCAAAGAATAAAAAAGTCCTTATAATAAATAAGAGGGAAACTTTTAAATGTAATAGTTTTTATGCACAAGGCGGTATAGCCTTGGCTAAAGATGAGAACGACATCCCTTTACACATAAAAGACACATTGGATGCAGGTGATGGTCTGTGTGACGTGGAAGCGGTTGAAATCCTTTCAAAAAATTCAAGAGCTGTGATTGATGATATTATAAACCTAGGTTTTGAATTTGATAAAAATGAAAAAGGTGAGTTGGCTTATACCAAAGAAGCTGCTCATTCAACATCTAGAATTTTACATGCAGGTGGCGATGCTACGGGTAGATATATGCATCATTTCTTGCTTAAACAAAACCCGCATCCAATGCTTGGTGATACCAGGGTTATAGATTTACTCATTAAAGACTCGAAATGTTATGGTGTAACTGTTTTAGAGCATAGAGAATTTAGAAATATATATGCTAAGAACGTAATTATTGCGAGTGGAGGTATAGGTTCACTTTTTGAATACCATACAAATGCACCGACAATTAGCGCAGATATTCAAGGTCTTTGTTTAATGAAGGGGATAGAACTTGAGCATATGGAGATGACACAGTTTCACCCAACCGTATTTGTAAAGAATACTTTTGCTCAAAAAGTGCTTTTAACCGAAGCACTAAGGGGTGAAGGTGCTACTATAGAAGATGAATACGGAAGAAGGTTTTTATTTGAATATGATGAAAGAGGAGAACTCGCTTCACGTGATATTGTGAGTAAAAGCATCTACGATTACACACAAAAAACAGGTTATAAAGTTTATTTAAATATGAAAAACTTTGATTTTAAATATTTTATAAATAGATTTCCAAATATATATAAGAACTTAAAAGATTTAGGATTTAATGTACCTGTACAAAAAGTACCTATTTCACCTGCATTTCATTATTCTATAGGTGGTATAAAAACAGATTTAAACGGTGCAGTTCCTAATGTAAAAAATTTGTACGCGGTTGGTGAAGTGGCTTCTGTAAAAGTTCACGGTGCAAATAGGCTCGCTTCAAATTCACTTTTGGAAGGTTTGGTCTTTGGCAAAAAAGCGGTCGAATCAATTCTTTTGGATTCTTATAAAAATAAAGATGACGAATTTGTAGAATTTGATATACAAAATGATGAAATGAGTTTAAAAAATGATAAGGAAAAGAAAAATATACTTAGAGAAATAATGTGGAAACATGTATCTATAGTAAGAACAAAAAATGGTTTATTAGAAGCAAAAGGGCAAATTAATGCTCTTTTAAATGAAAAAATTGGTAAACTTCTGAAGTTTAGATTATTGACAGCTAGAGAGATTGTTGAATCAGCTTTAGCTAGGGAAGAATCAATTGGCGTCCATACGATTCAAAAAGAGGAGAATTAATGTTAAGGATTTTAAGTATGCTTAGTTTAACAAGTGCGTTAGCTATGGCTAGTGGAGGAGATGCGGGTGGTGCTATACCTGATCTTACTTTTACATGGGTTGGTATTGCAGCACTAGCGATATTTGTAATTGGTTATTATTTTGTGGCGATGGAAGAACATTATCATATTGATAAAGCAAAACCTGCATTGCTCATAGGTACATTTATGTTTATGCTCATAGCTTTATATTATGCTATAAACGGTTTAGACATGGATTTAGTCCATGTTCAGGCTCAACACTTAATCTTAGAAATTGCTGAAATATTCTTCTTTTTATTTGTTGCTATGACATATATTGAATCTATGATTCATATGGGTGTATTTGATAAACTAAAATATAACCTTGTATCTAAAGGTTATACATATAGAAAACTTTTTTGGGTTACCGGTGTTTTAGCATTTTTCATATCTCCAATTGCCGATAACTTAACAACTGCTCTTATCCTATCAACTGTACTAATAACAATTGAAAGAGAGAAAAAAGAGTTTTTAGTACCTGGTGCTATAAATATAGTTGTAGCAGCAAATGCCGGTGGTGCATGGTCTCCGTTTGGTGATATAACGACACTTATGGCATGGACTGCAGGAAAAGGT
>JAPHSI010000215.1 GCA_026193155.1 Sulfurimonadaceae bacterium
GGCGGTGATTTTGAGTTTGAAAAAGTAGATTCTAATATTGGATTTGAAGAGATTAAAAAAACAACTCTTAGCGGAGCTTCTGTTGAGGAAAAAATAGATTCTTTAATAAAAGAAGATAAAGAAGAGAGTATATCTAAAAGATCAAAAATAGAAAAAATCAAAGAAGCCCATAAACTAAAAGAAGACGGAGTACTTACAGAAGAAGAGTTTAAAAAACTAAAAACAGAGATTTTAAATGCTAATTGATTCATATGAGAGGGTAGTTGATTATATACGTATATCCGTAACAGAGAGATGTAACTTTAGATGCAATTACTGTATGCCTGAAAAACCATTTTCTTGGGTACCAAAAGAGAACCTGCTAACTTTTGAAGAACTTTTTGAGTTTGTTAAAGTCTGCATCGATGAAGGTGTTAAAAAAATTCGTATAACTGGTGGTGAGCCTTTACTTCGTGAAGGTTTAGATACATTTATAAAGATGATATACGATTATGCACCTGAAATCGACTTAGCAATGACAACAAATGCATTTTTACTAAAAGGCTCGGCTCGTAAGCTAAAAGATGCAGGGCTTAAACGTATAAATGTAAGTATAGATACCCTTCGCCCTGAAGTTGCACGTGACATAGCAGGTAAGGATGTTTTAGAAAATGTTTTAGCCGGTGTTGAAGAAGCTTTAAAAGTTGGACTTAAAGTAAAAGTAAATATGGTGCCGATGAAGACGGTTAATGCTGATGAGATTATAGACGTGCTTGAGTACTGTAAAGCTCGCGGAATGAGTATTAGATTTATTGAGTACATGGAAAATCAACATGCGAAAGCTGAGATAAAAGGTCTAAAGTCTCCGGAACTTCTAGGTATATTAAAAGAAAAATATAACTTTAGTGATGATGGCTTTGATGGTAGTTCTCCTTCACATTATTACACTATGGATGATGGATATAGGTTTGGAATAATTGAGCCCTATGAAGATGATTTTTGTAAACAGTGTAACCGTATTCGTTTAACTGCAGAAGGTAACTTAATACCTTGTCTTTACTTTGATGAAGCAATGAGTATAGGTGAGGCTGTAAAACGTGGGGACATAAAAGCTGCTACCGACGTGTTAAAAGAGGTTGTTCGCACAAAACCTGAGAAAAATCGTTGGGGTGGTGAAGACGGTGAGTCTTCAAGTCGTGCTTTTTATGAAACAGGCGGGTAAATTTTGTTATACCTTGTAGAGCATTTTTTTAGCATCCAAGGTGAGGGTCGTTACACCGGTACTCCAAGTCTTTTTTTCCGTTTTGGCGGATGCAATATGAAGTGTGAAGGCTTTGCTTGCACAGAAGAGTTAGAAAACGGTTCCATAATAAAGGGTTGTGATACTATATACGCCGTAGACAAAGAGCATTTTTTAAAAAACTGGATACCCATAAAAAGAGTTGATGAACTTTTGGGTGTGCTAGACTTATATGAGCTTCCTAAGTGTGTAGATGTTGTCATAACTGGTGGTGAACCGCTTATATATGCTAATGATGAAATATTTATAAATTTTTTAGAAAATTTACATAAAAAATCTCATAGAATTACATTTGAAACAAATGCTTCACTAGCAGTTGATTTTGAAAAATACCCTATATATAAAGAGTGTATTTTTGCATTATCTGTTAAGCTCTCAAACTCAGGAGAGAATGAGAAAAAAAGAATAAAACCGGATATTATAAACTCAATTAGCACAAATGCTAAAGATGTATTTTTTAAGTTCTCAATAGATGCAGATTCCATTAGTGCAGGTTTGGATGCAGAGATAGATGAGATTAGCTCATATAGTCATAAAACACAAATATATTGTATGCCTGTCGCAAAAGATAAAGAAGAGTTAGAAAAAAATACGTTGGAGTTGGTTGAGTATTGTAAAACAAAAGGTTATAATTTTTCAGATAGATTACATATGAGAATATGGGATAAAGAGAAAGGTATTTAGATGCAAAAGGATAAAAATGATAATCCGTAAATTATTCAAATTTGAAAATACCCATATAGTAAGGGATTGTTCAACTATCAGATGCCGAAGTTCTATTCACGGACATTCATATAAAATAGAGTTGTTATTTGAATCGGATTTTTTGGACAATGCTCAAATGGTATATGATTTTGGTCTAATGAAAGATAATATGAAAACTCTAGTTGATTCATTTGATCACGGTATTACACTTTGGAACCAAGATTCCGATGAATACATAGCAGATATGAAAAAACACTCCGATAGATGGGTTGTATTACCCGTTTCACCTTCGTGTGAGCAGTTTAGCCGTGTTATATTTTTGATGATAGACAGGGTATTGGAATTAACCCGTGGTGTAAACGGTGAGAGAGATGTAAAACTTCACAGTATTATTGTCCATGAGACTGACACAGGTTATGCACAATGTTTCCGCGAAGATGCATATTCGCAAAAAATGGGTCTAATAGATTTAGAAGACATTATCTTCTCAGATGCTATTAGAGAGGAATGGGCTGATAAAGATTTATTTGAAAAGCTAAAACGCGGTGAGAGTTTTGTAAATCCGACTAGCGTTTAGGGACTTACCAAACTTTTTTGCTCATTTGAATTAAATGCAAATCGTATAGGTAATACTTTTACTGTACGACCTGCTTCTATCAATGCACAATCTTCACTTATCATAATATAAGAGTTCGCAACCGAGAGTGGTTTTACCATTCCAGGCGCAAAGTTTTTGCTTGGAGTGAAATTTGAACCGTTAAAATATCCAGGAAGAAGTGTACGACGACCCGCTCTTAATTTAAAATCTTCTGCCATTTTTGCATCTATAGTATTTAAGTATTTTTCATTTGCTCCACTCATTGCTAAAATGATGCTTTGTCCAAATAGCTCAAAATTAATCGAAGCTGCAAGAGGATTACCCGGAAGATTTAAAACCATGGTATTTTTTATACGACCAAAAGTAGTTGGTTTACCCGGTTTTATCTGAACTTTATCAAAGTAGGTCTCCATTCCAAAATCTCCAAATGCTTCTTTTGTATAATCTGCATCTCCAACACTTACACCGCCGCTCGTTATTATTAAGTCACTGTTTAGTGCACTCTCAAGATGCTCTTTTAATTCATCAAGTGAATCTTTGGCCGTACCTATAAAGTCTACTTCACAGCCAAGCTCTTCACAACGGCTTTTTAGTGCCGGAGCATTTGTATTGTAAAGCTGATATGCATCTACTACACTCTCAAAGTGCATCTTTAGCTCACTTCCGCTCGCAAAGATAGCTACACGTGGTTGTTTATATACTTTTATATGACTGATTCCCTGAGATGCAAGAAGTGTGATTTGATGTGCTTGGAGCTTTTCCCCTTTGTGTAAAAGAAGTTCAGTACTTTTTATATCCTCTCCACAGTTACGTATATGTCTGCCAAGTGATAAATCTTCAGGAAGCTTAACTCCGATTTCACACTCTGTAGTATCTTCTGCTGGAACGACGGCTTCTGTACCTTTTGGCACTTTTGCACCTGTCATAATTTTAATGGCACAACCAGTTTCTAAAATAGCATCTGAGTTGTCACCTGCAAATATAGTATGAGTAACTCTTACACATTTTGAAGCATCTGCAATTTTAACTGCATA
>JAPHSI010000012.1 GCA_026193155.1 Sulfurimonadaceae bacterium
AAAAGTATTATTATAAAAATTCAAACTATTTGAAATCTGATAACTTAACTCATTTTCCAAATCACCGTATTCTTTATCACTTGTGTTGGTATCATCTTTGTAAATAATATTTTGAGAGAGTCTATGATATAATTTTTCTTTACCTGAAGTCTCATAAAGATATTGAGAAAATTCTAGTTGTAAAGATTCAGCCTGATCATTTACGTTATAAAATTCGCATAAACCACTTTTACTATCTAAACAGGAGTTCTGATAATCTTTATAATAACCCTCTCTACTTTTTGAACCTGAGAAAGTATACTTTGTTCCAAAACCTATAACATGTGTATAATCAGTAGATGCTTTTGTTAAACTCGTACTTGCTTGAACTACATTATAATTTCTTGCATAATGACCATTTTCATAATCATCAGGATTATCAACTTCATTCAAACCTGTAAAATTTGAAAATTGTGCATTAAGAAATGTTTTATAAGATATATTAATATATTCATCAAATATTGCCGTCTGAATTGTTATTGGTATATCTACGTCTGTTTGTACAACTCCTATTCCATCTTGTCTATAAATATTTGTACTTTTCATATCTAAGTTATACATTAAGTGATCTTCAAGTAATGTTTCTAAATAATAGTGATAATGCAATGTTGGCAGTTGTTGTAAAGTTTTAGTATTATCTTCTAAAGTTAAATCTTGGTAATATTTTAGGTATGAACCATAATAGTTTTTAGCCCCATTATAGAACATGTTCACCCTTGAAAGTGTTTGTTGAGCTGTCACACTTGTTGTAGAATCATTTGAAGATAGATTGATGTAGTCTACATCATTCATATAGTGTATATCTGCGTAAAAAGATGATTGTCCATCTAAATTCAATCCTGACCATTGATTTAAAAAATTTGAATTATAATATTTTAAATCGGCTCCTGCATGCTCTCTATTTACTAAATTTGACTCTTCAAAATAATCTTTATCTTCTTTAAAATGTCCAAATATCAATGACCCATAAGAAGCTTTTGAATCGACAAATCTAAGTTCAGAATATATACCGCGTCCTCTTTTAGTTCTAATTTGTGGTTTTAATTCTAAATCCCACCAGTTTTGTTCAGCTATATAAAGTGGTTGTTCATAAAACATACCTTCATCACTAGATATACCAAGGACTGGATATAAAAGTCCAGTACGCCTTTTCCTATCAAGTGAAAAACCAAAGTACGGTGTATAGAAAACAGGAATGTCATAAATATATAGTCTATTATTATAAGTATTTATCCATTTTGTATTCTCATTATAATCAGAGGAGCTAAATTCTATCTTCCATAAAGGTCTATTTGGATTACATCCACTCAATATTCCAGACTTTACTTCGATATCCTCTTCTTTTTCTTCCCCCTCTTTTGCACTCATCCATACTTTTGTTACTTTATCAAGCATATAAAACGGTTTAAACTCTTTTCGTTTATTTTTTATATCCATTCTGATATATTCACCTAAGATTTTATAGTTATTACCTTGTGTAACTTTTACATTTTCAAAAAGTTCTAAGTTACCGTTTAATTTATTATACTTTGCTCTTTTTGCACTTAAGTAGTAATCTTTATAAACAACGTTAACCTCACCATCCGCATAAAGTATTTCATCCTCGGTATGAATATCATTTGCAAATATTTCTACTTTTTCATTTGAAAATAATAAAGTTGAAGATATTAAAATAAAAAGAAAGAGTTTAAGCATTTACAACCAAAGTTTTTGCAGTTTTATCATGCCATGTTTGACGAGATGGATCAAAAATTCCCCATAAAAATCCAAGATAAAAAATAAGTTCACTTATTACTCTAAAAATAGCACGATTTAAAGAGTTAAGTACATTTGGATTTTGTAATGTAGCTATTTCTATTACATGTATTTTCATAACTAACTTACCTATTGAGGCACCGTATTGCATAATAAAAAAAGCCTGATATATTATTTTTATTGCTAAAAATTCTAAAACAAACATATTCGTTAACTCAATCATTTCTTGCATATCTTTAGCAGCTGCAAAAGAATCCCATAGAGCTAAAACTAACACAAAAGACAGTAGAAGCTCATCTATAAAAAAAGCCGTAGCTCTTTTAGATATAGATGCGAGGGTCATCTGTTCACGGTGAAGTATATTTTCGATCTCTTCGTTCAATATAATATCCTTAGAGTGCTTGATAAGCTATATCTGTTCTTAACTTTTTACCAGCATAATGTACTTGACCGCATCTCATATATGCGCGATCTCTAGCTTCTTTTATACTATCCCCTAAACCTACACAAACTAAAACTCTTCCACCATCGGCATAAAGTTTATCATCTTGCATACTTACACCTGCATATGATATATGTGTATATTTTTCAATATCTT
>JAPHSI010000005.1 GCA_026193155.1 Sulfurimonadaceae bacterium
AATGATGTAAGGACAGACCAGGTTACATTAGAAATTACCGAAGATACTCTTATCAAAAATATTGATGCTTCTTTTGTAAACAAAATTAGAGCACTAGGATTTAGAGTCTCTATTGATGATTTTGGAACAGGTTATTCGTCATTGTCGTATCTTACAAAGATAGATTTTGATGAGATTAAACTTGATATGGCTTTTATACATGCAATACAAAACTCAAAAAAAGATGAAGAGATTTGTAAACTTATTCTTCATATGTGTAGTGAACTTGGTGCAAATGTCGTAGCAGAAGGTATAGAAACAGAAGAACAACTTGAGTTTGTAAAAAAAGAGGGTGCGACAATTATTCAAGGTTATTTATACTCAAAACCTATGCCTTATGAAGAAGTATTTGGATAATTATGTTAAAATTCCATTTATGAAACTAAGAATACTGATATCGCTTTTATTTTTTGTTGCTACAACGTTCACAGCTCTACATGAGTTAGAACACATAAAAGCTGAACACGGTAGTTCTACATGTTTGGTATGTACTATCTCACATAACTTAGTATCTGCAGACACTCCTAAGTCTGATATCTCTTGTGAACTTACTTATACGAAAAAGATAATTTCAAACTCTTATATCTTTGTTTTTAATCTTTTAAAAACAGACAACTACGCTAACGCACCTCCTTTTAAATCTTAAACTCAAATAAAAAAACTTTACAAATACAAAATAAATAAATATAACAATTTAGGATAATTATGAAAAAAATATTATTAACTACTGCTTGTGCAGTAATGGCATTTGGTATGGATACAATTCCAGTTGAAAAAAGAGAATTTAGTGCATCTAAGTTTGTTCCTGATATATCTTTAGTGTTAGATGCATCCTATGTAGATAGAAATGTTAAAGATCATGAAGTGTCTAATTTGGAGCTTGAAGGAATAGCCCATGGGCTTTATGGTTCACATTCACATGGTGAACATGCACACTCATCATATAATGCATCTAACGGGTTTAACCTAAATTATGCAGAGTTAGTGTTGTCAAGTAGTGTAGATCCGTTTTTTGAGATGAACGGTGTATTTCATTACTCAGAAGAGGGTGTAGAAATTGAAGAAGCTTATGTTACTTCAACTGCTCTGGATTATGGTCTAAGAGCTAGACTTGGAAAGTTTAACTCCAACTTTGGATACTTAAACGAACAACATCATCATTCATGGGATTTTAACGACATGCCTTTAGTATATGAAGGCTTTTTAGGTATGCACGGTATTAATGAAAAAGGTATCCAATTTCAATACACTGCACCAACAGACTTTTATCTGATGGCTGGTGTAGAGATTCTTCAAGGTGATAACGAGCAGATGTTCGGTAACTCTGAGATTCATAGTGAAGTTGATGTTAATGGTACTGACTTTGATTTTGAAACTGAAGGTGAAGATGGTTCTACACTAACTGTAGCTTATGTAAAAACTGCATTTGATATAGGTGAGACTGCTATCCTAACAGGTTTGTCTTACGCAAGTGGTACTAGTCATATTGACCATACAGATGATGAAGAGGCTCATATGTTTATTGCTGATTCTAAACTATATGGTTTTGATTTAGTAGCTAAATATAATTTTGATTCATACAGCTTTTTTAAACTTCAAACAGAAGTTCTTTATAGAGATATGGATGGTACAGTGACTAAATTTAATGATGATCAAACAGCTTTAGTAACTCCAAGTGTGAAAAAAGAACAAGCAGGTGCTTATATTCAAGCTATCTATGCTCCAAGTAAGACTTGGGCAATGGGTTTAAGATATGATACATTCTTTAAAAACACTATTAATGATGTAGATGGGGCTGATGATTTAGCTAAATACTCAGTAATGACCGAGTATAAAACAAGTGAATTTGCAAGATTTCGTTTGCAGTATAATCGCAATGAAGCACTAAGTGAAGATGAAGAAGGAAGAGTTGATATGAATACTATAATATTCTCTGCAAATATTTCAATAGGTGCACATGGTGCACATGCGTTTTAGGAAATAAATAATGCATAAATTTTTTGTATTATTATTATTACTGCCTTTAAGTATATTCGCAGATATTAAGATAGCTGTAACCTACCCGTATATAGGGGCTATAGTAAAAGAAATATCAAAAGACAAGGTATCTACTTATGTACTTGCCAAAGGAAATTGGGACCCACATTTTGTGGTCCCTCGCCCATCTTTAATAGCAAAAGTAAGACGTGTGGATGGAATTATAATAAATGGTGGGGAGCTTGAAATTGGCTGGCTTCCACCTTTAATAAAACGAGCATCTAATTCTAAAATAGCAAAAGGTTCTATAGGATACTTAGATTTGTCAAGGTATATAGACTTCTTAGATAAACCTACAAAACTTGATCGTGCTGATGGTGATATCCATCCAGACGGAAATCCTCATTATCATTTAGATCCAAAAAACATCTTGATTTTAGCTAAAGCTATAAAAAATTATTTAATAGCTTTAGATTTAGATAATAAAAAAGAGTATGAAACAAACTATACATCTTTTGTTAATTTGTGGAATGGGAAAATTAAAGAGTGGGATAAGAAAATGGAAGATAAAAAAGGTATAAAAATAGTACAATATCATAATAACCTTGCATATTTTAATAATGCATATTCATTGAAAACAATTGGTACAATAGAGCCTCTTCCAGGAATTCCACCAAGCTCTAGACACACTATGGAGTTAATTAATAAAATTAAGGCACAAAAGCCTTCAGCTATATTACATGATGTATATCACTCTACAAAAACAGCTAAGTTCATAGCTTCTAAAACAGGTATACCAGTAATAATTATGCCTCATGATATAGAATCTTTAGATGAGATTGAAGATTTGGTATCTTTGTTTGATTATTTAACGAGTGCTATAAAATGATAGATATTTTACTAACACCTATTGCTCTTTTAATAATCCTTGTAATGCTTCATGCATATTTTGGACGAGGAATATTGGAGCGTGGTATTATATTTACCGATTTGGCAATTGCCCAATTTGCAGCACTCGGGTCTTCAATAAGTCTTGGGTATTTTCATGAAGAATATTTCTATCTTCTAACACTTAGTTTTGCACTATTTAGCGCTTTTTTAATCGCTTTTGCATCTGTAAGAAAGTTAAATTTAGAAGCATTTATAGGATTGTTATATGTACTGGGTGCAAGTGGTATTATGATGGTATTAGCTCATTCTGCTGAAGGTATGGAGCATTTTAAATCACTCCTTGCTAGCGATATATTGTTTACAGCTCCAAGTGAAGTATTAAAGAGCAGTATAATATATGCTTTCATCGGATTGACACTCTACAAAGTCTACCCAAAGACTACAGGATTCTTAAAAGAGTTATTATTTTTTACACTCTTAGCAATTACTGTTACGTCATCAGTATCTTTAGCAGGCGTACTTGTTGTTTTTGTACTTTTAATAGCACCTGCACTTGTAGCAAAAACTCTAAATAAAACAATGTTTTTTTCGTTTGTATTTGGATGGTTTTTTAGTATAGTATCTATTTTGATATCTTACTATTATGATTTGCCTACAGGTTATACAATAGTATTTTTAGGTGCTTTATTAAGTTCAATTCTTGTATTATTTGTATCAAAAGCAAAATAAAATTTTAGTAAAAATATGTCAATTTGACATATTTTTACTAAATAGCTTTTTTTTCGTATATAATTTTGCCAATATTAAATCATAACAGGAATTACCATGGATGATAACAAACAAAAATCGCTAGATTTAGCTATAAAACAAATTGATAAAGCATTTGGAAAAGGTGCACTTATGCGCCTTGGTGATAAAGATATAGAACCTATTCAGTCAATAAGTACAGGTTCATTAGGTCTTGATTTGGCTTTAGGTATAAATGGTATTCCACAAGGCCGTGTTACTGAGATATATGGACCTGAGAGTTCAGGTAAAACTACTTTAGCACTTCAAATAACTGCTGAGTGTCAAAAGCAAGGCGGTGTGTGTGCATTTATTGATGCAGAACATGCACTTGATGTTATCTATGCTAAAAACCTTGGTGTAGATATTGATAATCTTTTAGTTTCTCAACCAGATTATGGTGAGCAAGCACTAGATATTGTTGAGACAGTTGCAAGAAGCGGTGCAGTTGATTTGATCGTAGTGGATTCTGTTGCAGCACTTACCCCTAAGTCTGAGATAGAAGGTGAAATGTCTGATCAAAATGTTGGTGTTCAAGCACGTTTAATGTCAAAAGCTCTTCGTAAATTAACAGGTGTACTTTCAAAAATGAACTGTACAATAATCTTTATAAATCAAATTCGTATGAAAATTGGTATGATGGGTTATGGCTCACCAGAGACAACTACTGGCGGTAATGCACTAAAATTTTATGCTTCAGTTCGTATAGATGTTCGTCGCATCGCTTCTCTTAAACAAGGGGAGAGTCAAATTGGTAATCGCGTCAAAGCTAAAGTTATTAAAAATAAAGTAGCACCTCCATTTCGTCAAGCCGAGTTTGATATCATGTTTGGTGAAGGTATCTCAAAAGAGGGTGAGCTAGTTGATTATGGTGTAAAGCTTGATATCGTTGATAAATCAGGTGCATGGTTCTCTTATGGTGAAGAAAAGCTTGGTCAAGGTAGAGAAAATGTTAAACAAAAGTTTAAAGATGACCCAGAATTAGCAAAAGAGATAGAAGAAAAAATAAGATCGGCAATGGGAATGAGTGCTTTAATGACTATGGATACTTCAGAAATTGCTGAGGTAGATGTTTAATATTTACTCTAAACCAATTTTTAACAACATTTAGATAAAATTGCGCAATTAAAATGTAAAAAAAGGCAGATATATGTTTATAGATAACATTAGTGCAATTGAAGTTATGGATTCTCGTGGAAATCCAACAGTGAAAGCTACAGTAGAGTTAAGTGATGGTACTCGTGAGAGTGCAGTAGTACCTTCAGGAGCAAGTACTGGTAAGCGTGAAGCTTTAGAACTACGTGACGGTGGTGAACGTTATATGGGTAAGGGTGTACTACAGGCAGTTGATAATGTAAACGGTCCAATAGCTGATGCTCTTATTGGTCATTCTCCTTTTAACCAGGCTATTATAGATGCTACAATGAAAGAGATAGATGGTACAGAGAACTACGGTAACTTAGGTGCTAATGCAGTTTTAGGCGTATCTATGGCAGTAGCTCGTGCAGCTGCGAAAAGTTTAGATGTTCCTCTTTATCGTTATCTTGGTGGTGCTAACGCTATGGTTATTCCAACACCAATGTTAAACATTATAAACGGTGGTTCACACGCTGATAACTCAGTTGATTTTCAAGAATATATGATTATGCCGGTCGGCTTTGAAGATTTTTCAGAAGGTCTACGTGCATCTGCAGAAGTTTATCATAACTTAAAAGCTATATTAAAAGCTAAAAAACACAATACTGCACTTGGTGATGAAGGTGGTTTCGCACCGGATTTATCTTCAAATGAAGAACCGATTCAAGTAATAATGGAAGCTATAGAAAAAGCAGGATATAAAGCAGGTGAGCAAATGGCGATAGCTCTTGATGTTGCTGCTAGTGAGTTAGTTGTAGATGGCGGATATAGACTAGAGAGTGAAAATCGTACAGTTACAAGTGAAGAATTAGCTGAGTATTATGTAGATTTATGTTCTAAATACCCAATCGTATCTATAGAAGATGGATTAAGTGAAGATGATTGGGATGGTTGGAAAATATTAACCCAAAAACTTGGCGATAAAGTTCAACTTGTAGGTGATGATTTATTTGTTACAAATGTAAATATTTTAAATGAAGGTATTAACAAAGGTATCGCAAATTCAATTTTAATAAAACCAAATCAGATTGGTTCAGTTAGTGAGACTATGCTAACAGTTCGTTTAGCGCAAAGAAACGGTTACACAACTGTTATGAGTCATCGCTCTGGAGAGAGTGAAGATGCATTTATAGCAGACTTTGCCGTAGCACTTAATTGTGGACAGATTAAAACAGGTTCTACAGCACGTGGTGAGCGTACTGCAAAATATAATCGCCTATTAGAAATTGAAACAGAAGTTGTTTATGGTGAATATTTAGGCTCTAAAATTTTTAATAAGAGTTGATATGAATAATCAAGAACTTTTTGAGCAGATAGACAATTCTCAAAGTATAACAGAGAAACATCTTGGCTTGTCTCTTAAAAAGTTTTTATTTTTATTATCCATAGTTTCAATTATCGGTATATATATAGGTATACTTTTTTACGGTACTAACTCTTTGGAAGTTTTGTTCGAACTTCAAGATTATGAAAATTTTTTAGAGACTGAAATTACAAGACTTAAAAGTGAGAATGCTTCTTTGCAAAAGGAGTATTTTGAACTAAAAGAGATTTCTGCTCCCGTTAATGTTAAAGCAAAATAATTTTTTGCTATAATAATCCCCATGATTAAATATATTATATTAACGGCATTTTTATTAATTAACCTTCATTCGCGTGAAAATCCTTTTTTCCCTTCAAAAGGGGAACAAGATATGCCAACAACTACCAATAAAAATTTATCTGCTCCATCTTTAAAAAGAGCAGCTATATCTTTACCCTCTAGTGCTAGAAATATTCAAAAAGTTACTATTACATACCAAAATTTAGATGGTTCGGTAGCAAGTAAATCAATAGAATTAGATAATTCTATTGATTGGCATATACCAATATTTGTCTCACAAAGTATGGGTGAGATTAAAGACTCATCACCTTTAAAAAACAATAAAGTAAAAAAACAAGACTATCTTCATCTTTTTTCATCAAAAAATATAAAATTTTTCAAGAAAGAAAAAGAGTTAAAAGTAGTAACTAAAGATAAAATGATAAGAAGTTTTTCCCTTACAAATCCATATAAAATTGTTCTTGACTTTAAAAAAGATGTAAATCTTAAAAGTGAATCAAAAAAGTTAAACTCATCTTTATTTAAAAAGATAGATATAGGTACACATAACGGCTATTATAGAGTGGTTGTAACCTTAGACGGTCAATATAAGTTTAGCAAGTTAAAAAAACCTTATGGATACAGTATTTCTTTACGATAACATTATTAGATATTTGTAATTAATATAAGACTATAATTTGCTATAATTCCACTTATGGATAAACTGCAAGAATATTTAAAATCTCACACTGAGAGTGAGATGCACCCATCGGATATAGCACAAATTCTTAGGCAACTTGATGATAGTCAATTTGCACAGAGTGTAAAACTAATACCAAAAAATATAATTGGTGATGTTGCGCTTGCTTTACCTGATAGACTTTTTGATGATGTAGTTGAAAATCTAAGTGTAGATGAGCTCTCACATGCTGTAACTGAACTTGAATCAGATGACCAACTAGAGTTCATGCAAGAGCTTGAAGAGGTGGATCAGCATGTCGCTAGTGAAGTTTTTGATACACTTGATATAGATGATCAGCAAGAGATTACAAAACTTCAAACTTATGATGAGTCTGAAGCCGGTGCGTATATGCAGCTTGAAGTTTTTACAGCTACTAAAGATGAAACTGTTCATGATGTTATAAAAAGATTTGCAGATTTACGTAAAGCAAATGAGTTAGAAAATGTTCAAAATCTATTTATTACAAACGAAGAGAATAAACTACGTTATACAATAGGTTTGGATGATTTACTTATATTTAATTTTTCTGACAGCTTAAAAGAAAATATTGAAAATAGCGGTGAAAAATTTGAACCTAAAGTGGCACGTGACAGAGAAGATATTAAAGATGTAGTACATTATTTTGAAGAGTACGATTTATCGGTTATGCCAGTAGTAAATGACTACGGTGTACTCGTTGGTCGTATAACAAGTGATGATATCTATGATATTATAAATGAACATGCAACTGAGCAGATGTATAATCTTGCCGGTGTTGATGATGAGGCAGAAGAAAATGAAGAAGTTATAAGGGCAGGTAAAAAAAGAGCCTCTTGGCTTGGCTTAAACTTGATAACTGCTATTTTGGCTTCAGTAGTTATTGGTATGTTTTCTGATACACTACAAAGTATGGTAGCATTAGCAGTTTTAATGCCTATAGTTGCTTCTATGGGCGGTAATGCCGGAACTCAATCTTTAACGGTTGTAGTTAGGCAGTTGGCTCTTGGTGATATATCTCAAAAAGATGCATTTAGAATCATAAAAAAAGAGGTTTTAATATCGCTTTTAAATGGTATGATTTTTGCAATTATAATGGGTATAATAGCTAGTATATGGTTTGGAATATCAAATCTAGGTACTGTAATAGCACTTAGTATGATTATAAATTTGTTTATGGCGGGTTTATTTGGAGCTGCGATCCCACTTTTTTTAAAGAGGCTAAGCATAGACCCTGCTATAGGGAGTACAGTTATTTTAACTACTGTAACAGATGTTGTAGGTTTTTTTAGTTTTTTAGGACTTGCAACCATAATTTTATTATAAAACAAAGGATTTTTTAACTTTAATGGATTTACTATTATTATATTTTACTTTGGCAGTAGGCATATCATTTATATGTTCAGTGCTTGAAGCTGTGTTGTTGTCTGTAAATATGTCGTATATCTCAGTGTTAGAAAAAGAAAACCCAACTGTTGGGACATTACTTCGTCTTCATAAGACAAATATAAATAAATCAATTGCATCGATACTTATTTTAAATACGATTGCTCATACTATAGGTGCAGCTGCAGTTGGTGCACAAGCTGCCAACTTGTTTGGCAATGATGCTGTTGTGATAATATCTGTCATTATGACATTTGCTATATTATTTTTATCAGAAATTATTCCTAAAACAATCGGTGCAATATATTGGAAACAATTAGCTCCTATATCTGCACATTTTATTAGACTTTTTATTTGGATGACTTATCCTATAATCATAACTACTCTCTTTATTACGGACAAAATTTCAAAAGGAAATGACAATACCCATACACTTACTAAAGATGAACTTTTAGAAAGTATGCTTTTAAGTGAAGATGATGGTGTCATAGATGAAAAAGAGAGTGATTTTATTGAAAATATTTTAAGACTTGATGAAGTGAAAGTTGGAGATATACTTACTCCAAGAAGTGTTGTGTTTGCCCTTGATGAGACTATGACAATTAAAGATGTAATGAGCTCACAACCTGCTATATTTAAGTTTTCTCGTATACCTATATATAACCAATCTATAGAAGATGTTACAGGTATTGTACTTACTAAAAAGATTTTTAAACAAGCTCAAATGGACGATACAGTTACACTTGAGAGTATTAAAAAGAATATTTTTTCGATCAATGAAAATATACCTGTAGCTAAAGCACTCGATATGTTTATTGCAAAGAAAGACCATATGTTTTTAGTGATGGATAATTACGATCAAACAGAAGGTATTGTTACCTTAGAAGATTGTGTTGAGACAATTTTAGGTGTTGAGATTATGGATGAGAGTGATACAACAGAAGATATGCGTCAGCTTGCCAAACTTAAGATGAAACAAAAAAGAAAAGAGAGAGGGATATAGTTTTACACTATATCTTTCATCTTAACACTCTCTCCCTTTTCTTCTGCTAGTTTATCTAGTAAATCAAAGAACTTATTAGAGTGATTCTCTGCTTGATTAAAGTTTTCTATGGTTTCATCTATATTTTCAGTTTTTGACATACACCCGCCATTAAGCACACAATCTAAATTTTTATTTATCAAATCATGATACATTTTATGATGAATTTCTAATTCTTGAAAATATTCAAAATCCGAAAAGTGCTCTTTGCCTATAGAGTAATACCAAGAGCCAAATCCACATGTTGTATGATCTTTTTTGAGAGTATCAGTCACATTGCCGTTGACAACAGCGGAGTATGCATTTGATTTAAACAGAATATGTTGAAGTTTAAATGTTGATAGGTAAAGTGCAAAATTACTCTTATTGGACTGATTACTTGTTGAAGTAAGGTTTTGTGTAAAATTATCCATTGTTGAAGAGAACTCTTGCATAGTTTCACTTGTAGATGTTGCAATTTCGCTCATTGAAGATGCATTTTCACTAATTGAACCTGATTGTTGCTGCAAGTTTTGTATGGTAATGCTTATCTCACCTGTAGCCTTTTGAGTTCTCTCAGCAAGTTTTCTAACTTCATCAGCAACAACTGCAAATCCTCGACCATGTTCACCTGCTCTGGCAGCTTCAATAGCAGCGTTAAGAGCAAGCAGATTTGTTTGATCAGCTATATCTTTAATTAGTCCAACAACAGTGCTAATTTCTGTAACATTTGTGTCCATATTATTTATAGCTTCAGTTGTATCAATAACCAGCTCACTTAAAGATGATATTTGCTCATTTGTTTTAGATACTGCTTCATATGTCTCAAGTGCATCTTCAGAAGCCTCAGATGTTTTGGTTGTTATATCCGAAAAGTCATTTTGTGTTTTGAAAATATCTTTAGTGATAATGTCCAAATTACCCATCATTCCACCGTTTAGATTATTAAACTGAGTAGATAGCTGTCCCATAACCTTATACTTTTCATTTGCTTTCATGGAGTTAACAGCTTTTTGAATAGATAAAGCTGTGTCTTTAAACTCACCTTGAAGACCTTCAGGTAGCATACTGCGGTGCATATCGCCATTTCCAATAGCTGCAATTGTATTTCTTGCTTCACGGAGTATAACTTCCATTTGGTCAAGAGAGTTATTTATATCCCAGGCAATTTTTTCCATAGGAGTTTCATTTTTATGTATAACTATTCGTGATGACAGTTTGCCATTTTTAACATCATCTAGAACGTGGGAAATTTCATTTATTAGATTTGAGTCTTCATTATTTTTACTAGAGGTAAAGAAACTCATAAAGAAGCTCCTTTTTGAAGGTTTACAATTAGTTCTTCATATGATGTATTTTGTTCTGTTAAAAAATTATTTAGTAAGTTTTGTGAAGCATCTATACCACCTGTGAGTTCGGCATCGATTAGAAGTTTATAAATGGGGACAATTGTATTTACAGCAGATTTAGGAGGTTTTCTTCTTACAGAAGTATAACTAAGAATATTACCTCTGCTGTCCATATCGGCAGTTATGTATGTAAATACCCAGTAAAAACTGCCATCAGCACATAAATTTTTTACATAACCAAAAAACTCTTTATTTTTTTGGATTAAATCCCATGCCATTTTAAAAGCGATTTTAGGCATATCAGGATGCCTGATTAGGTTGTGATTTGCACCAATAAGTTGACTAGGCGGATAACCTGCCATTTTACTGAATATCTCATTGCAGTATATGATTATTCCTGATTTATCTGTTTTTGAAACAATAAAATCATTATCTCCAAGATGTTTTTCTTGATTATTTATATCTCTTGGAGCATCCTTTTTACTTAAAATTCTTGCAGACATGACACACCCCTTTTTAGGTTGCTTAGGTAAGTATATTCTTATATAATATTAGCTTAAATATAAGTATAACAGAAAAAAGTAAAGTTTGTTTTTATATATTGATTAAAAATTACTCATAAAATGTGTCACAAAGTTACACCTGTTTAAGTTTACATAAATGGTAAGCGCGGAAATTTATTTCTTTTAGAGAGTTTATAGTAAAGTCCCCAGCCTTTTTTAAGCCAATGACCCACTATAGGCATAGGTATCATAAGAGATTTTTTTGAATCTCTATATATAAAAGCAGCCCCATCACCTGTATCCATTACACATAATATATTTAGATGCTCCCGATAACCTTTAAAGTTGTTTTCATTTTTTTCAAGCTGCATAATATTATAAGCGGTATTTCTTGCCATTACTTCCGCAATATGACCTTGTTTTGCACGCCATTCATAACCCTCTAATGCTGCAATATCACCAATGGCAAATATCTTATTGCTAAGTTCTCCATTTTCTAATTTAACACGACAAAAATTATCAATATTTACAAAACCGGCTTCACTTAGTGATAGAGAAGAGTTTTTTACTAGTTGATTTCCTGTTCCGGCTGCAATAAACATAGTCAAATCTGACTTTAGCTTAGTGTCATCTTCAAAGACTATACTTTCTTGTTCAAAAGATTTTATTTTTTTGCCAAAGTGTCTGTTTATGTTTAGTTTTTTAAAAAAAGTATCCATCATCTTTAATGATTTTTCACCCATTTTTTTCCCGGGTTCTGGCATTGGGGCAAAAAATGTTAGTTTGAAATTATCTCTTAAGCCATTTTTCTTTAGATGGTTATGCACATTAAAAATTAGCTCAAAAGCAGGGCCACCACGAACAGCAGACATATCTTTTGGATTTCCGCCAAAACCAAAACATAATTCTCCGCTACCTTTTTGAATAAGAGCATCTAACTTATCTTTTAATAGCATACTTTGTTTAGGTTCAGCACATATCGATAGTGTATTCTCTATACCAACCATTGGAGTTTTAGAAGCGCCAAATGCTAATATAAGATAGTCAAAATCACTTTTAAGACCTTCTTTCTCCAGTGTGTAGTTATTTTGTTTTGCGTCTATCATTGCAACTTTATCGATTACTAAATCAAAGCCGTGTATATCTGAGAGTTCATTCAAGTCTAACTTATTATCCTCAAAACTTGCTTCCCCTGTTGGTATCCATATTGAAGTAGGGTAGATATAAAGATAATCTCTATCAGAGATTAATGTTACGTCAAAAGAGTATTTTTTAAGATAAATAGCAGCTTCTAAACCTGCAAAACCTCCACCTAAAATAGTTACTTTCTTCATTGAATCTCGCTTTATAAATAAGTTTTAATATTAATTTTTATTCAAATAGATTATAATATTTTTTCTCTGAAAGATATATGAAGAAAAAACTATAAACATGACATTTATAATATAATGTCAATTATGATAAGAAAAAAACTTGATATATATACAAACTATGAAATATTAAATTTACTACAAAGCAGCGAACTTACAAGTATTAAGCAGTTTGAGCTTGAATTTAATAAAGATATTTTTAGTACTCTTGGTATAAAAGCACTTGTTGATTTAGCACAGATATTTTTTTTAAAAATAGAAAATATATATATGGAAAATAACGCAGTAATAATCTGTATGAAAAGACTAGACAAACAAAGTAGTTTTCATCACGAAGAAAATTCCTGTGAGAAATATGGTACACAGAGTGAATTTTTTAATATAGATAAAACTAAAGAGTTCTCTTTTTTGTATTATTATTTAGAAGCTTTAAAGTTTATAGGTATAGATAAACAACAAAATATATTAAACATAGGCGTAAATAAAGGTGATGAGTTTAGCGTTATAAAAGAGCTGTTAAGTGAAGATGATTTTAAAAATAAAAACTTTTTAGGAATTGATTATTCAAAAAGTATTATAAAATATGCCAAAGAACAGTTTATAGACTCAAAAAACGTAGAGTTTATATGTGCAGATATAAACAAGCTAGATGCTGTAAAACTAAATAAATATGACTTGATTATATCAATAGGTACACTTCAAAGCTCAAATATAAACTTCAATGCAAAGTTTATGGAGCTGTTTCAAAACTATTTGCAAAAAGGTGGTGCTATAGTCTTTGGCTTTCCAAATTGTCGTTGGATAGATGGAGAGATGGTTTATGGAGCAAAAGCACCGAATTATAGTTTTAATGAGATGGGTTTAGTTTTAAAGGATATTCATTTTTGTAAAAAGTATCTTCAGCAAAAGGGTTACAGGGTAGTTATTACAGGAAAAGATTATTTATTTTTAAGTGCAAGAAAAATTAAAGCAGATGCTTCTTAATCCAAACACTTAAAACATATAAGCCCCATATATGATGTTTAAAAGCTTTGTTATTAGAACCTTTTATAAACTCTTTTAGCTCACGCTCTTTAAAAAGACCGGTTTGTTTATTTACCTCTTGGATAAGAGATATTTTTTTAGATTCTATTAGATATTCCATATATGGATTTGAAAAACCTTTCTTTTTTCTATCTAATATCTCTTTTGATAGATGCTTTTTCATTATTTGCTTTAGAAGTGATTTTGTTGTGGAATCCTCATATTTTAGTTTTGGATCTATGCTAAATATTAAAGATGCAAATTCATGGTCTAAAAATGGCGTACGTGATTCTATAGAATGAGCCATACTGACACGGTCTAGTTTTGTCAAAAAGTGCTCAGCTTGAAAAAGTTGCAGATCTATATAACTATACCAACTTGCTTCATCTTTATGCTCTGATGCCTCAAATATATTCCGATAAGGTTTTATATATTTTAAAGATTGATTGTCTTTTATATTTTGACGAAGAAGTCTGTTTTTTTGAGTATCTGTAAACTTCTCACCAGATGTACGAAACAAAGTAGTGTCTTCTAAAATTCTTTTATACCATTCCCACTCTCTATTTTCATTATAATGAGATTTAAAATACCTCTTTAGCCAATTTTTGTTGTTTAAGTTTTTTATCTGCTCAATATCGAGATAGTTAAAGTAATGCCTATATCCTAAAAAAAGTTCATCACTTCCCTCTCCACTTAGAACAACTTTGTAACCGTCTTTTTTTATTTCACTAAAGAGCAGATGCAAAGGAATGGCCGCAGGATCGTTTAGTGGTTCATCTAAATCTTCCAAAATATTATCGCAATTTGTTTCATAATCTTTAATTGATATCTCTACTTTTTTATTTTTAAGTTTTAAAAAATCGGCACTATCTTTTGCATCTACCCCCTCGTCATATTTTTCATATCCTTCATACCCTAAAGTATAAGTTTGCAAATCGTGTCCGTTTTGCAGAGCAAAATAGTTTAATGTAGCACTATCTATCCCGCCAGAGAGCAAAGAAGCCATAGGTACATCGGAATGCAGACGAATATCAATAGATTCTTTTAGTTTTGATTCTAGCAGATGCAGGGCTTCGTCTTTATTTGTTATGATATTTGGTTTTGCAGCTAAAATATTAAAGTAGTTTTTTATAGAGATTTTTTTATCTTTGTACTCTAAATATTCACCCGCTCCAAGTTTTTTAATGCCTTTAAAAAAAGTATATGGCGGAGTAGGGGCTAAGAATGAGAGGTATGAGAGGAGTGCATCTGTATCCATCTCATTCTTATTTAGGTATGGAACAAGTGCTTTAATCTCAGATGCAAATATAAAACTCTCTGCATTTAAATAAAATATCGGTTTTTTACCTAGACGGTCACGAAAAAGATATATTGTGTCTGCATCTTTAATTGCTATTGCGAACATTCCGCGCAGTTTATTTACAAAATCTACACCCCAATGATTATATGCATCTACTAAAATTTCTATCTCGTCTTGTGGCTTAAAGCCATAAGTATTCAGTTCATTTTGGAGTTCTTTATAGTTGTATATCTCACCGTTAAAAGAGATAAGAATATTATTTTTGTTTAATGGTTGTTTTGTTTGATTGTTTTGAATATTTAGCAGTTGATGTGCGAAAAAAAAGTTTTTATCTTTTAGTATATTTGTAGCATCAGGTCCACGATGATGCAGTTTTGAGATGGAGTTATTTGCTTTGTTTAAATCGTATCTACCTATTATTCCAAATATGGCACACATTATTTATCAAACCTTACAGTTATATCTGCATCCAGATAGCCTTCTAAAAAGGTGACTTTATTTACATTTAACTCTTTTGCAAAAAGCTCAATTTGTTTGGTTGTTAAATAGTTATAAGTCTCACTCTCTTTTTTACCGTGTAAAATATTAAAAATAAATGCTACTTTTGAGGATAAATAGCAATTTCTCATGAAGAGATAAGTCTCATAACTATTAAGTACATTCATAGCTCCGCTACAAACTATATAATCAGCCTTTGGTAAACTCTCTTGCACAATATCTATATTTAAAATTTCACATCCGGTATTGTTTGAGGCTATTGATACCATATCATCATGACAATCAATTCCGACATAGTTTTTGGGTAGGTTTTTATTTTTTTCAAGATAAAGGTAAAAGTCACCAAAACCGCATCCTGCATCTAAGAGTTCATACTTATTAAGTTCGTTTGGAAGGAGTCTTAAGATGGTTTTGAAGCGTATGGTCTGTGTCGATGCACTCGACCAGTTTACACCCTTTGCACTTACCCCGTGTTTATCTATTGCAGAAGTGTAAAACTTTTCATTATCAATTTTTGGCATTTTTTAGTGTTTTTACTAGTAGTCTTTCATTATACAAGGGATATCTGACTCACCTTTAATTTCTCCAAATTTGTCAATCTCTTCATTCATTACGGTTGCAAAATTTTCTATAGTTTTATCAAGCTGTTCTTGGGCTTCATCTACAAGTTTTTGTTGTCTGTTTTCTGTTTCTTTAAATTGTTTGAAAATTTCTAAAAAATATTTTTTGTCTTTGGTCAATAAAACAACATCCTCTCTTTTAACCCATTTTCTCTCAGTCTTTCCATTTTTTTCAAATTCAAAAATAACATGGTCATTATTTTTAGAAGCTATATATTTACTGACTGCAAAACCTATAAAGTGTTGCAATGGGATAGAGTGTTGTCTTTTAATTACATAATACATTAATTATTGAATTCCTTTTGGATTGAGTAGTCTGTTGTTTCTAAAATAGATGGGTCTCTTTCATTGATTACACCTTCTGGAGTATTGAGCTCAATCTCAATCTCACAAGCTAAATATTCTGAAGTTGAGATAGGAGAAAAATTCATATCTTCAAAAGCTGCTTTTTTTGCATTTAAAATTATACTTTCTATAAGCGAGATGTTTGTATTGTGAAGATGGGACTTGCCTCTCAGTTTATTTTCTAAAAAGATTTTTATCGATGCACCAACAGACTCTTTTAATAAAGGGTATTCACTAATAAGAGTTTGTTTATCAATCTTTCTTTTTGCTTCTAAAACTTCTTCTATGGAATCACGCGCAAGTTGCAATAAAACTGAACGAGCCATCAAAATCCTTAAGTATTTTAGATATATTGAAACATTATAGCATATTTCGTTCTTTATAATTATTTATAAATTTTATGATAACCATGACACTAATCACCTGAAATAACGATGCTAATATGAAAGCATAGTAGTGAAGTTTATCTATAGAATTTGCATGGTAAGCAAGTGTAGCCATTGCAATAAGAAGCGTTAGCGGCATAGAGTGTGATAAGCCCATCAATATAGAATCAATGATACCAATCTCTTTTATAAATACTAAAGAAGCTATAACACGCATGGCAATCATGACTATCGCTATAGTAAGTGCTTTTGTTATCAAACCATTCATAGTAAGTGCATCTAGGTTAAATGTAGTTCCGATATATATGAAAAATATAGGTACTAAAAATCCAAAGCCGAACGCTTCAAGTTTCTGAGGCAGATCTTCTTTATGTGGGAAAAAAGTAGGAATAAATATACCTGCTAAAAATGCTCCAAAGGCAAGTTCAAGTTTTAAATAAAGCATAGATGCAACTAGAAGAAAAAATATACCCATTGAAAGTCTGATATCTTGTTCCGCTTTGTCTTCGTGCGGCATTAGTATTGTTGATATGCTTGGAAACCACCAGGTAAGAATAGAGATAACTCTAAATAAAACAAACATAAAAAGTAAAAATAGAGTAAGTGCCAAAATAGTTTTAAATAAACCAAGCCCGATTCCGGATTGCAACCCTGCGGATGTTATAGTTAAAACGGCGATACTTACAACTTCCCCTATACCACCGCTTGTCATCGATAAGTCAAGCCAAGGTGTTTTGCCGTACTCTTTTGAGAGAGTTGCTACAAGTCCTACAGATATAAGAGGTAATAAAACCATAAAGATTTTTCCAAGATTAAGATACAAAGATAAAAAAATTGAAAATGAATATAAGATGATTATGTATATAATAACTTTTTTTACAATATGTTTTGGAGTTTTAAATACATTTGTCAGATTAATCTCTGTTCCTGCAATAAACATTAAGTATAAAAATCCAAATTCTGCTACAAGTTCAAATATATGTTCATCATGAAGTAGCCCTATATATGCGAGAATTGATCCAAAAATAATCTCAATAGGTGTAGTCGGCAGGTTTAATTTTTTTGCAAAAAAAGGCGAGAAAATAATAATGAGTGATATGGTTGTAATCAGAACAATAGTATCATTCATTACTAGCTCCTAGCTTATTTCACATTTTTTGCAATTTCTAGATTTAAAGATTTTAGCATATCTAAATCTTTACTCATCATTCTACCTGAAGTTGTTAAGTAATTACCTATTACTATAGAGTTTGCACCGAATTTAAATATTTCATTTTGTCTTTTTCCAAACATAAGCTCTCGTCCACCCGCAACCATTATACGCTCTGCATCCGGTATCATTTCACGTGTGAGTTTTATAAGTGATAATGCTTCATCTGTTGTAATGGTACTCGGATTTAACTTTAGTGCTTCATTATGCATGTAAAAGTTTATAGGGACACTTGTCGGGTTTAACGACTTTAAAGACTCAAGCATACTTATTCTATCTTCTCTAGTTTCCCCAAGACCAAATATTCCTCCGCTTATAAGAACTAGACCCGCTTTGTTTACATTTTGGCAAGTCTCATATCTCTCATCCCAAGGATGTGTAGTACATATTTGCGGATAGAAATCCCGTGAAGTTTCTAAATTATGGTTATAAGCCTTTATTCCTGCTTCTTTTAAAATTAGCAGTTGTTCCAGCGTAGCTGTACCGTTACATGCTATGAGTCTAAGCTCTGGCACCTCTTTCGTTAATATTTTTGCAGTATTACATACAAACTCTAGTGTTTTTTCACTTAGACCTTTATCTGAAGTTACTAAACAAAAACCAAGAGCCCCGTTATCCCTTGCTGTTTTTGCTTCGCTTAAAATATCATCTATAGGTTTTTGTTTGTAGCGTTCAATATCTGCTTTGTAACGTACACTCTGAGAACAAAACTTACAATCCTCTTTGCATGTACCGCTATTTATATTACAGATTGAACAAAGAAAAATCTTATCTTGCATAGTTAATTACCTTTGGTGAAAAATCTTCATTTCCTCTCTCTCTAGTGTAGTGAGTTACAATTAGGCTATTCTCTTTTACCTCTAGCATAGCACATTCCGAGATAGGCTTGCTTCTAGCACATACCTCACCGGGATTTAAAAAGAGAGTATCACCTTTGTATTCAGAGTGAAATGTATGTGTATGCCCAGATATAACTACATCTGCATCCGGTGTCATATAAAAAGGTAGATGCATAAGTTTAAATTTTAAGTTAGAAAATTTAAAGTAGTAAGGTTCTTGAACAAGGTTATATTTGTTATGAAAATGAGCTAAATGAGCATCGTTATTTCCATAAACTGCTACATACTTTTTCCCACTATTCTCAAGAAAATCAAGGACTTCAACTTCAACTATATCACCGGCGTGTATAAAAAACTCAGCACCCTCACGTAATAACTTCTCAATAACTTTTTGAGTTTTGCCGACTTTAGTGTGGGTATCTGATAATACACCGATTTTCATTACTTCTCTATCTCTTCTTTGGGTGTGCGTGTTTTACATTTAACACATTCATATACATCTTTGTTTCTATAAGTCCGCTCAGCTAACACACCTTCACATCCATCTTTTTTACATTTTATGGTAGTCGGTTCAAATTTAGATATGAATTTACACTTAGGGTAGTTTTCACATCCCCAAAAAGGTCCGCGACGAGAGTTTTTAAGACTTAATTTTCCTCCACAATCAGGACAAGGTGTCTCGCTAACTTTTTCATCAACTTGGATGCTTTTTGTATTTTTACAATCAGGATATCCGCTACAAGCTAAAAATTGACCGTTGCGACCTGTTTTTACTATCATCTCTTTGCCACATTTATCACATACTTCATCAGAAATTTCTTCTTTTTTCTCTACTTTGTTACCCTCTTCATCTACTTGTTCTGTGTATTTACATTTAGGGAAACCGCTACACGCTACAAAGTTGCCGAAACGTCCACTTCTAAGAAGTAACTCTTCTCCACATTTAGGGCAAGATCTGCCAAGAGGTTTTGCAAGTTTAAGTGATACTATATTTTGTTTTCCCTCTTCAATCTGTTTCATAAACCTTTTGTAAAAGTCACTTAATAGTTGTTCCCAGTCTTCACCGTTTTCAGCTACTTCATCTAATTTTTCTTCCATACGTGCCGTAAAATTTATATCCACTATGTTTGCAAAGTTTTTCTCTAAAGTCTCAGTTACGGTAAATGCCATCTCAGTCGGAATGATTTGTTTTTTCTCTATACTTACATATGTACGCCCACTTAGTGTTGCAATTGTAGGTGCATATGTAGATGGACGCCCAACTCCTTCACTCTCTAACTTTTTAATAAGTGCAGCTTCTGAGTAACGTGCTGGCGGTTCTGTAAAGTGTTGAGTCGGTTTTATACTCTGAATCTCAGCATTCTCTCCCTCTTTTAACTGTGGAAGTAGTTTATCTTTATCTTCAGCTCCTGTTAGTGCATAAAAACCATCAAATGTCAGCTTTCTCCCAGATGCACGAAATTCAGATTCATTCCCTTTAAATGTAATACTTTGCTGTTCAAACTCTGCATCATTCATCTGACATGCCATAAAACGTTCATATATTAAACGGTAAAGTTTAATCTCGTCTGGTTTTAAAAATTTTTGGGCAACTTCCGGTGAAAAACTAAGCATCGTAGGACGAATAGCTTCGTGGGCTTCTTGTGCACCTTTTGCTTTTTTGGTATAAACTTTTGGCTCTTTTGGTAAATATTTTGCACCGAACCTGTTCTCAATCACGCCACGAACCATGCTTACTGCTTCATGGGCTAAATTTAGTGAATCAGTACGCATGTAAGTGATGACACCACTAGTGCCATCAGGAGTTTTTACACCTTCATATAATGTTTGTGCCACCATCATAGTCTTTTTAGGAGTGAAACCCAGTTTGCTAGAAGCTGTTTGTTGAAGTGTTGAAGTCATAAACGGCGGTGGAGTTTTAGATCTTCTGTTTTTAGTTTCTATTTTAGATATTAAAAAATTATCTGCTTTTACACTTTTTTCTATTTTATGAGCTTCATCTTTGTTAGAAATACTTAATTTTTCAATTTTTTTGCCGTCAAAGCTTATAAGGTTTGCTTCGATATCTTTTTTAAATGCTGTATCTATAGACCAATACTCTTGAGGTACAAAAGCTTTTATTTCACGTTCACGGTCCACTACCAGCTTTAGAGTTGAGCTCTGCACTCGTCCTCCCGATAAACCTTTCTGGATTTTTGATGCTAAAAGAGGTGAAAGTTTATATCCAACTATACGGTCAAGTAAGCGACGAGCCTGCTGAGCATTTACCATGTTCATATCGATATGTCTTGCATTATCAAGTGCTGCTTTTATAGCAGATTTTGTAATCTCATGAAATACAATACGCGGCAGTTCTGCAGGGTCTTTTTTTATAGCATGTGCAATATGCCATCCAATAGCCTCACCTTCACGGTCCTCATCGGTCGCGATATATATGGTATCGGCTTTTTTTGCCAAGTCTTTTATCTCTTTGACTGTTGGTGCATTTTCTTTTGCAACAGAATACTTAGGAGTTATCTCTCCTGTTTCTTCATCAACAGTTATCCCAAAACGACTTTTTGGTAAATCTCTAATATGACCCTTAGAAGCAATAACTTTATAGTCTTTTCCAAGGAAGTTTGTTATAGTCCTAGCTTTAGCAGGAGATTCGACAATAATTAAATTCAAGTAGTATCCCTATATATATAGTATATTGGTTTTTAATTTCGGAAGTTTAGCACAAAAAGTTTAAAAAGTATAAAT
>JAPHSI010000092.1 GCA_026193155.1 Sulfurimonadaceae bacterium
ATACTCTTATTAAATTCATATCTTTTGTTAATACAAAGAGAGAGATTGAATGGTTATTTGTTTACTTTGGTAACATACCTTCTATAAACAGGTACATTTCTGTAACTAATAGTTACACTTTTGCTATTATCTGAAATATCATAAGCTTTTGTCAGCTTATATTTGTCGCATTTTGTAACACCATAAAAGTATAATCTATTTTGCATTTTATAGTCTGCATTGATGCAAAATATAGATTTATCTTTTAATTGCTGTGCTAATTCCTTTGCAACATGAAATTTATAAACAAAATGTTTTTTTGGTTTATCCATAACTATGTAAAGTTCTTTATTGAATAAAACAACAATAGTATTTAATACAAGTAGTATAAGTGAAATTTGAAAAATACTTCGATATGTTTTCCTAAATTGTTTTAACCTTACCCTATAAGAACTTATAAAACTTTTTGCAGCTATTGGCAAAGATACTATTAAATATGGTGCAAAATGTTCTATTTGGATATTTTGCCTAAATGACAATACCATAGATAGCATAAGTGTCGTAGTTGATATAAACCAAATAATCTCATGTTTTTTATCTAAATATCTTCTATATAAAATAAATACTATATATATAAATACTATTGGTGAAAAAATTGCAGCATATAAAGCTAGTGCATCTAAAAAATGTCCCTTTGGAGCGCCATGAGCATCTACTCCAAATAGAGAAATAGAAATGAAAAAAGCTATTATATTAAATATAAAAAACTTTTTATTTTTAATATTTATACTATATAAACTTAATGCTAAAAAAAGATATGTATAACTATTATCTATAAAAGCAAAAGATACCAATAATAAATAATATAGTTTTTTAAAATTATTTAGATAAAGCCATATAAACAGCAATAATCCAAATATAATTAGTCCCGCTTTGTCAATGACTAAAGCTGAGCTTAAAACACCCGGTAATAAAATAAATATAAAAATCAACCAAAGCCTATGGGTATAATCTTTTATATAGTGCTTTGATATACTATACATCAACACTACACTCATAATATGTACAAAAATCATTGGCAATCTAAGTGAAAAATCATTATGCCCAAATATATACATACTCGATTTCATTATAATTTGTAGTAAAGATATATCTCCATAAAGAATTAACGATTCTCTATATGAGATAGATATTTGGGAAGTTTGAAAAATTAGGTTTAATGCATCTAACCCCAATATCAAAAGGAAGATGATTTTATATTTCATAGCTTTAAGAAGTTTCCAATCATCTCATGACCAAATTGGCTCATTATTGATTCTGGATGAAACTGTACTCCATATATATCTTTATCTTTTACTTTTAGAGCCATAATTTCATCATCATCTGTTGAATATGCTGTTGGAAGTATAGTATCAGGAAGAGTATTCTTATCTACAATTAAAGAATGATACCTAGTAGCTATAAACTCATTTGGTAAATCTTTAAATATTTCGCATTTTGCAGACTGTTTCATTGTAGAGGTTTTTCCATGCATCATATTTTTAGCGCGGACTACATCTGCTCCAAAAACTTGTGCAATACTCTGATGTCCTAAACAAATACCTAAAATAGGCAACTTGTCTTTAAAATATTTTATAACTTCAAGAGTAATTCCAGCCTCATCTGGAGAAGCTGGTCCAGGGGAAATTATAATTTTTTCCGGATTTAGTGCAGCAATATCTTCCACACTCATTTCATCATTTCTAATAACTTTTAAATCAGCACCTAATTCTTTACAGTACTGAACAATATTATATGTAAAACTGTCGTAATTATCTATCATTAAAATCATAAGGTGGAGTATATCACATTTGCACTGAGGGATACTTAATTTTGTATCTGCTTTTGATTTGTGAGCTGTTGTAAATAATTTGATATGTTTATAAGAGCAAACGTTACTAAAAATATCATAAGACCAGGGAAAAAGCTAACCCACCATGCTATTTCTATAACATCTTTTCCACCACTTAAGATTGTCCCCCAACTCATTTGGGGAGCAACTATACCTAATCCTAGAAAACTAAGTCCTGACTCTGCAAGTATTGCACCTCCAACTCCAAAAGTAAAACTTACAAAATATATAGGTGCTAAAATTGGAGCGTAATACTTAAACAATATTTTAAGTTTTGCAACATTTGCGATATTTAAAATTTTAATATAAGGCTGAGATGTTATTTTAAAACTCTCAGAACGAATAAGTCTAGCTGTAGTCATCCATCCAGTTATAGAGATTATAATAATTAAAACCCAGGCAGATGCATTAACGTAACTAACAAGAGCTAAAAGTAAAAAGAAAGTCGGGAATGTTAAAAATAAATCCACTACAATTATAAAAGCTTTATCAATTCCACCTCTAAAATACCCTGCAATTGATCCAAGTAACAAGCCAATTAAAGAAGCTATTAGTGCACTTCCAACACCTATAATCAAAGATATTTTTCCACCCTCTATAACTCTAGCTAAAATATCTCTGCCAAGTCGATCTGTTCCCATTAAGTGAAAAAAAGATGGTTCCAATAATATCTTATTTGAATCTAATGTATATGGGTCTAAATGATAAAAGTAGCCACCAAAAAAAGAAAATAAAAAAACGCTAACAATCACTATAATGCTAAATTTTGGCATAGCATCTCTACTGTTTAATACCTAAAAGGGTTTGCATCATCTGATCAACAGTTGTTATAATTTTGGCTGCAGCACCATATGATGTTTGATATCTAATCAAGTTTGTCATCTCTTCATCTATACTTACTTGGGAAATAGATTGGTATTCCATCTCTGTAGCATTATATTTTGCGCTTATTGTCTCATTATAAAGTATAGCAGCATTAGTCTCAGTACCAACATCTGTCGCAGTTATATCAAACATGCCATACATTGTTGTTTCATAACTGATTCTTCCAACTTCAAATTCGTACTTTTCAAATTGTTGCTGCACAACATCTAGAGCCAAATTTGCATCTCCTGCTGCAGGGGTCTTACCTGCAGATATATTAGTTGGATTAGATTGCAAATTAAAATTTAGACTTATATCACTAGCATCTGTACCATCAAAAAATCTACTTAATCCCATTGCACCTGCGAAGTTTGTTCCACTATTAAAATCATTTCTATCATTTAACGTATCTTCAATTCCGAAACTGTATCCTTTACTAACCATAGCTGGATTCATTGAAAGTTCTATTGCATTATCACCACTTTTAAATGTAGCCCAACTAAACTGTAAAAAATCATCTATATCATTTATAGCACTTGCATCCGCATTATCATCTAAATTTGCTTCCATTTGACCCTGTATAGAGTTTGAACCTGCTACACCTGTCATAGAAGTTGCTGTATCTATCTTTATCTCTCTTGATGCTACTATATTTCCATCGATGTCATATATATTTATATTAAATGATCCAGTTTTTATACCAGTATCAGAATTCACTAACGAATTAGTTGGGTTTAATACCATTTCATTAGATGTCATTCTATCTGTAGATGTTTGAGCATAAATATTATTTGTAGCCTGTATAAGCTGAGATGAAAAAGAGTCTAACTGTGAAACTGTTTTTTGTAAAATACCATCAGTAGGAACTCCACCTTCTGAACGAACTCCAGTTTTACCTCTTAGATCTAAAATAGCGCCTATCCTACCACCTGTTACTTCTGTATCCATGGGAATTAAAACACCATCTTGTCTCTCATAAGAGATTTGATAAAAACCATTAGAATTATTACTATTGTCAGCATGAATTTTGTGAAAACTCGAACCATCAACTATATTAAATCCGTTTACACTTATACTATAACTTCCTGTAGCAGTATTTGATGAGCTATCTATTTGAATATTTGATTCTAATCGTCCTGAATAAACATTTGCACCAATCAAACGAGATAAACTTTTTTCTATAACATTTCTCTTATCTCTTAAGTCATTTGCAGAATATTTCCCCCCTGCTTCTGCTATATCAATAGCTCCATTTATCTCTGCTAGTTGTTCAGCCAAAGAATTTACTTCATTAATATTCACTTCTAGTTGATTGTTTACTTGAGTTTGAAGTGAGGATACTCTTGTTTGAGTCTCTTTTATGTTTTTTGTTAATATTTCTGTTTGTTGTGCTAAAGCTAATTTTATTGCATCATTATCAGGATTATCCGCAAGTGTCTGCCACATAGTATAATAATCAGCTAAATCTGCTTTAATACCTACACCTTCAATTTCTGGAAAATATGTTGATAATTCATTTAAAGTTGTTTCAGAAAAGTCTGCATATTCTTTATCTGCAGATACAGCAGTGTACCTATCAAAAACGAAGTTGTCAAAAATTCTCTTTATTGTTTGAATCTCTGAACCATTACCAACTTGACCTTCTGTTGCATATATAGGAGTTGCTGCAGAAGTTACCACCCTTTGTCTAGAATAACCTTCCGATTCTGCATTAGATATATTGTGAGAAGTTGTGTTTACACCTGCTTGAGAAGCATTAAGTCCAGTATATCCTATATGTAAAGAGTTAAAAATTGATGGCATAATTTATCCCTAAACCCTTACTTCTAGTATAGATGGATTTTTAGAAGCTTTGGATTCATATCCATCCATTTCAGTAGGTACCAATCTTTCCAGAAAAGAGTTATATAAATTACTTACTGTCAAAACGAGCTTTGCATATTTTTTGTTAATGTTTCTGAGGTTTGATAGTTCTATCTTTAAATCATCAAGTGCTTTATGTTGTTCTTCATTTAGTAAATTCGGTAAATCTGAGTCAGGGTTTTTACTCATTAAAGAAGAAATCTCATGATCAATCATAGCTTTTTTAGATTCGAAACTTTTTATTTTTTCTTCTTTTAATGACAATCTTTCAAATTGTGGGTCATGTTTAGCCTCTTTTATATCATCTATATCTGATTTCGTAATCTCTATAATATCTCTTAAATCAGCCAGTGCACCTTGTAAATGATGAGACAACATTCTCAACCCCTATCATAAATATTTAAAGCAACTCGTCCGCTATTTTCTGAGAAAGAGCTTCTAAATTTACTTTATATTGACCGGAAGCTATATCACTTTTAATCCTGTCAATTTTGCTAGTATCTCCTTGTGAAGATATACTAGCCTCCGCTTTTCGCGTAGCACTCTTTGCCTGCTTCGCTTCATTTGTATTATTTGAATATGCTCCTGAAAGCGCATTATTATTAAGTTTAGAAATCACGATTTATCCTTTATCGATACTCTAAGAGTATTCCCATATGTAACTATATCGACAAATTATAAAATTTATCAAGTGATTTTCTATTTTTTCTCACTTAAATAATCAAATAACATTTGACTAAATCCAAAACCCCCTGCACTTGCTTTTGCAAGTTCCTCTCTATACATAGATTTATATATCTTATCACCGGGATCTTTTTGATCACTAAAAAGATCTTCTTGATTTTTCATGGCATTATCCATAAGCATTTTTAGAATTATAGATTCAAATGCATCTGTTTGTTCTCTGATTTTAGCTTCATCAGAGTCTTTATCTATACTTGGGACATCTCTTTGTGCCATCAACGAGGCATTTAATGCAACAGTATTTGAACCATACATAATACACTCCTTATATTATCTTTAACTCGGCAGATATGGAACCTGCACTTTTCATTGCCTCTAATATAGCAATAATATCTTTAGGAGTAGCTCCTAGTTTTTGCAATGAACGTACAAGATTAGCCACAGTCGTTGTGCCTTTTTTTGTATACAACTCATTTTCATTAAGACCTATAACCAAATTATCATCCACACTCATTGAACCTTCCGGTGCATCAAGATTATTTTGTTCCTTAATCTTAATAGTTATGTCTCCATGAGTCATAATAATTGGTTTAATCTCTATACCCACTCCAGCAATCACAGTTCCAGTTCTCTCATTTATAATGATTTTATTCTTTGTGTTATAGTCCATATCTATATCTTGAACCTCAGCCAAAAATTCAATCATAGATTTATTTTCAGGCTTTTTAAGCTTTATTGTACGAGGGTCCATAGCCACAGCTACCTGTGTATTATAAAAACCATTAATAGCTTTTTGAATATTTACTGAGTTTTTTAGGTTGGATTCTTTTAAAGACAATGTTACATATTTTTGATTATATAAATCAATATTTATCTCTCGTTCAACAAATCCACCTTCATATATAAGCCCCGCAGTAGGATGTGTTTCACCACCTCCACCTCTAGTATTTCTACCACCAATACTCACAGGTCCTTGAGCAAGAGCATAGATACGACCATCAACCCCTTTTAAAGGAGTCATCAAAAGTGTACCACCTTCTAAGCTTTTTGCATCACCGATAGAAGAAACTGTAATATCAAATTTATCCCCCTGTTTTGCAAAAGGGTTTAAGTTCGCTGTTACAACAACAGCAGCTACATTTTTTGATTTTATATCAATTGGTTTCATATCTATATTCATAGCTTTAAGCATATTTGCAATTGATTGTAGAGTAAATTTAGAAGTAGTACCGTCACCGGTTTTTTTAAGACCAACAACTAGTGAATACCCTATTAAGTGATTCTGTCTTACTCCAACAATATTTGCAACATCATTTATCTTTGTCGCATAAATTGTAGATACAAGAAGTAAAAATAATATTATTGTTCTCATCAACTAATCCTTTAGTACTTTATTAAAAGCAAACTTTATTCCAACAAAGAATAAAAAAACTATTATTAACATAATATTTTAGATTAAGTTAATACAAATAAGTTTTTAGTTAACATATTGTTTAATCTAAGGAGTTTTATATGAAAGATAATAAAACTATTCTTATTGTTGATGATATACAATCAAATCAAGATATATTAGGATCATTTTTAAAAGATTCATATGAAATTAAATATGCTTCCAATGGTTCCAATGCTCTTGAGATTTCTCGTATAGATCCTATCCCTGACTTAATTTTACTTGATATAGAAATGCCTGATATGAGTGGTTTTGAAGTATTAAATAAACTAAAAAGCACTCAAATAACAAAAAATATACCGGTAATTTTTGTTACAGGGCATAATGATATAAAGAATGAGGAACGAGGATTAATAAACGGTGCCGTTGATTACATAACAAAACCAATAAGCCCTATAATCGTCAAAGCAAGGGTTAAGACCCATATTACACTAAAAAACCAAAGAGATGAACTTATCTTTAGAGCCTCTCATGACCAATTAACTGAGTTATATAATCGTCATAAGTTAGTAGAAGAAGGTGAAAGATTTTTTTCAAAATCTATCAGACATAATGAAAATTTATGTATTGCGATTATTGATGTTGACCATTTTAAAAATATAAATGACACCTATGGACATTTAATCGGTGATGAAGTTTTAAAAAGCATCGCAAATATACTTAAAAAATGCATTAGAACTGAAGATATTGTAGCAAGATATGGTGGAGAAGAATTTATAGTTATTTTTGATAGGTGCACAATAAAAGATGCTCTCCGAAAATCTGAAGAACTTAGAATGAGGATACATCACGCAAAACCAAATGATATAAAAGTTAGTGCAAGTTTTGGTTTAACATCTTTAAAACATAATTCGCACAAAAACTTTGACCATCTACTCAAAGAAGCTGATGATGCTCTTTATAAAGCCAAAGAAAAAGGAAGGAATAAAGTTATCGTTTATAAATAGTAACTAAGTGCAGTATTACCGAATTTTTTAGATTTTTGAAGTTCATATCCATTTATATTATTTGGTAAATCCAATCCTGACATATGCTCTATTATGATTAACTTGACACACTCTTTTGGAAGATTTGATATTAAATTTATAGTTTTATCATAGATATCTTCCATACCTTCACGTATACTAAAAGGTGGATCTATATAAAAGTAAGCATCTTGATTCTTTCTTTTTAATATATTAGTTATTGTATTTATATTTGCAAAACTATCACCGCCAAAAACCTCACACCTATTTGGATCTGTTAAGGAAATATTTTGCTTTAAAACTCTTAATGCTTCACGGTCTCTTTCCATAAAGTATATGTTAGATGCACCGCGGCTTAAAGCTTCAAGTCCTATAGACCCACTTCCGCTAAAAACCTCTACAAAGTTTGCATCTATAATATCAAACTGTATTGTATTAAAAAAAGACTCTAACACAATAGCTTTAGAACTTCTTGTAGTTACTTTAGAAGGAAGAGTTAGAGTCTTACCTTTAAACTCGCCTGCAATTATTTTTTTTGTTATTTTTTTACTTTTATTATTTTTCATAAAATGCTTTAATTGAATTAATTATATCTTCTTGGTATTTTTTTGTTAAGAATTCTATACGTTTTTGCAATATATCAAAGTTCATAGATTCTTCTGTCTCAAACTCTTTTATTGGTTCTTGTTGGGTTATATTAAGTGTTTTATACCTATTTTCAAGTGCTAAAATAAGTTGTGATTTTGAAAATGGTTTTATTAAATCGGCTCCGGTTTTTGTACCGATAAAAAAACACTTATCATTACCTAAACATTCCTCATCACGAATTAAAATATCACAATGTTTAGTTGAACTTAAATATTTTTTCAAAAACATCTCTAAAGATTTTTGTAAAAGCGGTGACTTACACTCTACTGCTATTCTCAATAATATTTCCTATAAATAATATTCGATACTATAGCGTAAATCTTCATCTAAATCCATAATATTTGAGAGCATCCACTCTAAATATCCCCTATCAATCATACTAATCTCTTCAATATACCTTCCCGCATATTTTCCAAATTCAAATTTTTGCATTAAAACATTTTTTGTACTTAAATCTTCAAGTTCCTCTTTAGATGCCAATTCTAAAAGACTCTCATATAAATTTCTCGTAACCATTACGTCACTTAAAGCATCGTGTGGAGTGATTTTTTCTTTTTCTTTTTTATAAAGTTTTAAATCATATCTCAAATATTGCAATGAGAACTCTTCACAATCAGGCATTAGATGCTTTGATGTTCTTAAAGTATCTATAATTTTTCCTTGCCATGAGAATCCTATATTTGTATTTAACATTTGTAAATCGAAGTTAGCATTATGTGAAATTAATGTAACATCGTATATATTATTTAATTCTAAATACTTAAATGTATCACTCTCTTGAAGTGTCGGTTTGTTTTTTATCATCTCATTGGTTATATGATTGATACTAGATGCTTTTGGAGGGATTTTTTTCCCCTCATTTACTAAATCGTTTTTAATAATAACATCAGAGTTTTCTATAGCAATAAGAGCTATAGAAATTATCTTGTCAGACTTTTCTAGTCCTGTTGTTTCAGTATCTAAAAATATTAACATCTTATAACTCTTACTTTTTTACATCTGGATATTAAAATAATAAAGGAAAAATACCCACTTAATACAATTGACAAGTATAATGTATATATATTAAAAAAGCTAAAAAGTGTAACTATCATACATATAGCAACTAACCATATAAGAAGCATAAACCATCTTCTCCATACTTTTACCAAATCACCGTATCCTATTGTATCAATTATCTCTTTTTTATCGCAGCTAAGCAGTTTTAGCTCATATCCGTAGATGCACTGATTAAATATGTATTTGATACTTCTAAAGAGAATCAACAATAAAGATAATGAAAAAACTATTGAAAAGTAGAACTTAAAGATATTTAAAAGTGCTTTATAAACCTCAGCATCTATACTAACAAAGCCAAGTTGTGCATATGTAAAAAATGTTATTGCCAATGTTATTAAAACTGCTAGAGAGATGCTATTTATACTTAAAAGTAAAGCCCATCTCATCCATAGAAAAAAATAAAATTTACTCATCTTCACTTTTTTTTAATGATTTTAACATAGCATTATAATGTTCAAGAGTCATAAAACTTTTCTCAAATCGGTAACGAATTATAAATTCTACAATTTTATCCTTTAATTCTATATCAACATTTTCACTTTTTCCAAAATAGCCAAGAGATATATTCTTACTTTTTATACTAGCTTCTTTATCATATGATATAGCTAGGATTTGAAGATATTTTCCTTTTTTTATTTCTCCTAAATTTTCTTCTTGTAATGATGCACCTGAGAGATTTATAGCTTTAAATTCAAATATCTCTTCAAATATATCCACTTTTTTTGAAATCTCTATATCTTCAAACAAAATTTTTAACTCTAAAAGGTTATCTTTTCTAACTTTTTCATAAGATGTTATTTTATTTGTTAAGTTTTTTAATCTATCTAAAGGAGAACTCATTTTATACCTAAATTAATATTTAATAATGTACAATATTATCATAATTTATTTAAGGG
>JAPHSI010000033.1 GCA_026193155.1 Sulfurimonadaceae bacterium
AAAAACTCTTTTATATTTCTTGCGGCTTGGCGGATTCTATTGTCATTTTCAATTAAAGCTATACGAACATAACCCTCTCCAAATGCACCAAAACCAATACCAGGGGCAACTGCCACACCAGCTTCTGTTAAAAGTCTTTTCGAAAATTCTAAAGAGCCTAAATGAGCTGCACAATCTGGAATCTTAGCCCATGAGAACATACTTGCCTGATTTTTTCTAATATGCCAGCCTGCACGCTCAAATGCTTCGATTAGAACCTCTTGGCGATGATTGTACTTATCTGTAATATCTTGTACACATTGTTGGTCACCGTTAAGTGCAACAGTAGCCGCAACTTGAATTGGCGTAAACATACCATAGTCTAACCACGATTTTATCTTTTGAAGTGCACCGATCAGTTTTTTGTTTCCTACAAAGAAACCTACACGCCAACCTGCCATGTTATAGCTTTTTGACAATGTAAAAGACTCTACCGCTACATCTTTTGCACCGGGAACCGACATAATTGATGGTGTTTTATAACCGTCAAATGTTATATCTCCGTATGCAATATCAGATATTACATAAAATCTCATCTCTTTAGCCATTGCAACTAAACGCACATAAAATTCAGGTGTTACTGTCGCAGTAGATGGATTATGAGGAAAGTTTACAAGCACATATTTTGGTTTTGGTGAAGTCTCTTGAAAAACTCTTACCAAGTCTTCAAAAAATTTATCTTCATCAATTCTATAGTCTTCATCAAATTTGATTCCAAATTTAGCTACATTTCCACCTGCTAATATAAATGCATATTCATGAATAGGATAAGTTGGATCAGGGACGACGACTACATCACCGGGGTTTGTGATTGCATACGATAAATGAGCGTAACCCTCTTTTGAGCCCATTGTAGCTACACATTCAGTCTCTGGGTCTAGTATACAATCGTAACGGCGTTCATACCAATCAGCAATCGCTTTTAAAAGTTTAGGTATACCTTTAGACGTAGAGTACCCGTGAGTTTTAGTCTTCTGGGCCGATTCAACAAGTTTCTCTCTTATGTGCTCTGGTGTATCTCCATCTGGGTTACCCATAGAAAAATCTATAACATCTTTACCTGCACGACGTTCTTGCATCTTAATGTCATTAACTTCTGCGAAAACATATTTAGGGAGTCTCTCAACTCTGTTAAATCTTATCTCATCAAACAAAAGGAAGTCCTTTTAAATTATTTTTCGTATTTTATCCAAATAAGTTAAAGATGTGCTTACCTCTCTCCAATGGGCGTTAAATAGAGGCTATCTTTGATATTTTTCAGTGTATAAATATCTGAGATTTTTATATATTTTGCATTTAAAGGTATGTTTAAATACATTGCTCGTCTTTTAGTATTTCTTTTTACAACTTTTAATAGATGCAATGATGAATCAAAGTAAGTTATATATGGATACCAAGAGTTTCTAGGGCTGCTTTCTATTTTGAGTTTTTGTATGCCTGAGACATCCAACCAATATGAATAAAGAGAACGATTTAATTCAACCTGTTCCCCATCTATTAGCATCTCAACACCTAAGAATGCATCTCGCATATCTACGCTAAAAGTCCATTCTGTCTGACTAAGTCTTATAATATCAACAATTTTTGAACCGCTGTTGTATAACTCTTTTTGTAAAACCTGAGGGTCTGTTACATACTCGGCTTTTAGTGTTATGGACCAAGTAAATCCACTCTCATTAAGTTTTGATTCTTTTGTCACATAGCGGTAATAACCTATATTTCTTAATGTATCTCCCATAATTTTTACAAAAAACAATGGATTATCACTCGTATGAAAATTTATTCTTAACTCTTTTGGCTTATCGAAATAAAGCTTTAACAACCCGTTATCTTTAAGAGTTTGAACAACTTTTACTGAATCTATTCTATCGTTAATTATAAAATCTGACTTGGGAGAAAAAACAATATTTATATATGCTTCATTTTTTTTATATGTATCTTCATCTAAAAGAGACTTGATTTTTAAATCGAGTTCTTCTACAAGAGGGTTTATACTTTCAACATTAACAAGTGGGTTAATTTCAAGTTGATTATTAGTAGACTCTTGATTTGAAGTCTCTTCAGCAAAACTCACTGAAAAAAGGAATAACAGTGATAAAAAAAGTTTTACCATTCTTGACCTTTATTTAAATCAAGAAACTCTTGGTGAGTAATCTTTTTTAGCTCACCATCCTTATATAAAAAACGAATATTTCTGTAATCTTTATAGTTATTAAGTTCATTATTTATACTAAATGTAACATGACCATGTCCAAGTGTAATTAACCAATGCCCACTTGGGTCTAATTCTAATTCTTCTAATTCTTCTACTATTTTCTGGTATTTTCTTCCGGTATTTAAATTTATGTAACCTACCCATAACTTCGTTTGTGGAATAATTTTTAATTCATCTGTAACTTTAGGCTCTGATTGTTCTAGTTGGTTCTCAGCAAGAGCTTCTTCTTGAGGTGTAAGTTTTGAAGCTACTTCTTCAATCTGTGCATTATCTATTTTATGTTGTTCTACTCTATCTGATGATGGCATATTTATAGCTACCATTATAAAAATAACTAAAGCTGCAACAATATAATAAAGGGCATAACTATTAGTCTTTTTAGGTGTTATAAAAACTTTTGATTCAATAGTTGGGACTTCCTCTATTTGGGAAAAGTGAGCCATGCCTTCAGCTCTTAAATCACTTAAGTCAAGTGAGTATTCTCTCTCAAGTATAGATACAAACCCAAGAAACTGTATCCTGTTCATAGCTTTAAAATAACCATTAACTAAATCTTCACATGAAACTTTAGGTATATGTGTTTGCTCATGTATCTTTTGTGCACCGATACTTTTTATCTTTTCATAATTTTCACTGGTTACGTGATTGATATTTTCTAAATTCATATCTTGGTTTTCACTCATATCTCATCCTATCCATCAAAATTGCTCCTGCAACACTTACATTTAAGCTATCAAACTGATGTGCCATTTTAATACTTATGACCTCATCAAGCTTTGAGCTTACTCTATTAGTTAGACCTTCACCTTCACTACCTAGAACAAGTACCCTTTTTTGTTTTGGTTTGATATCTCTTATATCCTTGCCGCCCATATCTGCCCCATACGATGTGAAACCAGATGTTTTAAAGTCGTTTAAGACATTGTGTATATTTGTCTCTATTGCAAAAGGCATATCATAAAGTGCACCGGTACTTGTACGCATAATAGCTTCAAGTGGAAGTTTTTTAACCCCGCAGGCTATTACGGCATCTACGCCGAGTGCATATGCGCTTCTTACAATTGCTCCAATATTACCTATGTCTGTTAACGAAGATAAAACCAATACAAAGTTTTTATCCAGAAATGATTTATACTCATGTAAATTATACTCTTCAACCTCGGCTAATATTCCTTGATGTGAAGCATTTTTACACATCTTGCCTGCTGCCTCAGCAGGTATTCTTTTAACCTCAAAACCTATCTTCATAAGACGTGAATACTCTTTTTTATCTAGCTCACGAGCTAGATAGAGAGTTTT
>JAPHSI010000068.1 GCA_026193155.1 Sulfurimonadaceae bacterium
AAAAGAGGGAGTTTATGCTACACTAACACGTATAAATGATGAAGAACATTATCATCCTTCGGTTAGTTTTGTGGGGCATCGTGTAACAACAGATGGCAGTTTTGCCATAGAGAGTCATATACTTGACGGTGAAGTAGGAAACGTTCAAAAAGCAAGTATAAGTTTTGTCTCTTTTATAAGGGATAATAAAAAATTTGACTCTATAAATGAGCTCAAAAAAGCAATAAATAGTGATATAGCTGTTGCTTCAAAAGAATTAAAGTTATTACAATTATGAGAAAAAGAGAATATTTAGATAGTGTTGGCGATATAGAGTTTAAATTTTACCAAAACAAAGAAGATTTTGTAGTAGATGAAATTCCATCTGTTGAGTTTAAAGGTAAAGGAAATTCACTAATTATTCATGTGAAAAAGCAAGAGATGACTACTTGGGATATGATAGCAGTATTTTCTGAGTATTTAGGAATTCCAGCCCAAAAAATAGGTTATGCCGGTTTAAAAGATAAACACGCAACTACTACTCAGTATATATCTGTAGATGTATCTTATGAGAGAATGATAAAACAGTTCCGCCATAACCAAATAGAAGTTATGAATATAACTCGCCATTCTACAGGTATAAGAATGGGAGATTTAACAGGAAATAGGTTTAGTATAAATCTTTTTGAAGTAGACCAGATAGACGCAGGTCGTATAGAAAAATGTGCTAGAAAAATATCAAAAAATGGACTTCCAAATTATTTTGGATTTCAGCGTTTTGGGCGTGACAGCGATAGTTTTAAACAAGCTAAAGATATGATAAACGGTGAGATTTTTATAGAGGATTCAAAAGTTAAAAACTTTTTAATATCTATATACCAAAGTGAATTCTTCAATCAATGGCTCCGTGAGAGAGTTGAAATAAGTCAAGATGAAAATAACAGGAAATTTAAACTTTTAGATGGTGATATATACATGGATGAAAAAGGTAAACTATCTACGCCTAAAATCATGCCTAAAAAAGATTATGAAGCTAAAAAACTAGTTCCGACTGGACTTTTATGTGGACGTGATGTATTTCGTGCTCGTGATGAAGCTCTGGAAATTGAAGCAAAATATGATGATGAGTTTTTACAAGAGAAAGGATATAGAAGAGAAGCACTTATATATCCAAAAGATATAGAGTGTAAATACGTTAAAAAGCAGACTATGCTAAATATCTCTTTTACTCTTCCTAAAGGCTCTTATGCTACTGTATTTTTGGAGTCAATAGCAGATAAAAACTACTCTGCAAAAGATGTGAAAAAAAAGTAAAAGAACTTAAATAAAATATAAGCTCTCTCTGGCTATAATTTCGCCCTACAACGAAAGTGGGTTCGTAGCTCAGTTGGTTAGAGCCCTCCGCTCATAACGGAGTGGTCCCGTGTTCGAGTCACGGCGAACCCACCACTTTTAAACTTTTCAGATAAAGAAATTATAAAGTACTTAACAAGTATTTTCAATAAAACTATTATTTCATAATGCAAGTTGTAATAAACAATATCATTTTTTATTTATTATTAGGTCTTCATATTTAATAAACTGAACACAATTACTAACTATATTTTTATGTTTTTAATTTTTTTTAAGTTTGCTAAACGTATTTATATTGTTATGCTTAATAATAATTTTAAAAAAATTTAAAGTGAATATATGATAGTGTCAAATCATATGTTTTTTACTTTACGGTAAATAAATTTACCTAAACACTAATCAGGAGTTAGTATGAAGAATTTATATTTACTATTTCTCGTAATTATATTTTTTAGCACAGGGTGTAGCAATAGTAATACTGAAAATATCTCAGTAAAAGCAAAAAATATTATTTTACTTATTGGTGATGGTATGGGTCCTGAACATATTAAAGCAGCTGGATGGAAGGAAGTTGGGAAGGAAGGAAAGTTATATATGGAAACACTATCTAAAAGTGGTTATATTCGAACATCTTCAGCAGATAACCTTATAACTGATTCTGCTGCTGCAGCAACAGCAATAGCAACTGGTGTAAAAACTAATAATGGAGTTATTAGTTTAGATCCAAGTTTAAACAAATTAATAACAATATTAGAAGAAGCTAAAGCTCTTGGTAAATCAGTCGGTTTAATAACGAATGTACAAATTATTCATGCTACTCCTGCTGCTTTTGCTTCACATGTTGAGAGTAGAGCTAATACGACAGAAATAGCTAGACAGATATTAGATAATGAGGTAGATGTACTTTTAGGTGGAGGAGAAAATTACTTTCTTCCAAATACAACTATAGGTTGTTTTCCAGAGATTGGTCATAGAAATGACAATAGAAACCTTATTAATGAAGCTATAGATGAAGGATATACATACGTATGTGATTCAGGTTCATTAGAAGATATAAATTCTTCAAATGTGACTAAATTAATAGGACTTTTCTCTGATGAAGGGATGGATAGACCATTTTCACCATCTTTAGATCTGATGATAACAAAAGCTATAGAAATACTTGCTAAAAATGATAAAGGATTTTTCTTAATGGTAGAAGGTGGTCAAATTGATTGGGCAAGTCATGCAAATGATGCCGAAAATGCTATGAATGACACTATCAACTTTGACAAGGCAGTTAAAATAGCTCATGACTTTAGTATAGAAGATAATGAAACACTAATAATTATAACTGCTGATCATGAAACTGGTGGTATGAGTACTTCCTTAGTTTCAACAGGGGAATCTTCTGAGGATGGACCATTTTATATGCCTAATGGTGAAGAATTTTATATAAACTGGTCTACAACTGGTCATACGAATAGTAATGTAAAAGTTTTTGCGCATGGATATAATTATAATTTATTTGAAGGGGAACATGAAAACATTTTTATTTATGAAGTAATGAAAGAATCTTTTGGTTTTTAATACAAATAAACGTCACTATTTTGTAGCTAGAAGCGGTTATCTGTGGTCACACTAAAATTTAACATCCCTATATTTAGGGCTTTGCAAGGCTTCTTTTAGGAACTCATAACGGAGTGGTCCTGTGTTCTAGTCACGGCGAACCCACCACTTTTCATAAATTATTTCAAAAAATCTTTTTTAAATCAAATAATGTATAATTATAATACTAAAAAAATGGGTAGTAATGTATATTAAAAATTCAAAAATTGTTTCTTTATTCTTTTTAGTTTATTTGACTACAAATTTACTATCAGATTCTAATATATCAAAAAAGATAAAAGTCGGTATTTATAATAATGCACCTAAAATATTTTATGACCAAAATAATGAGCCTTCCGGTATTTTCGTAGGTATTTTAGAATATATAAAAAACAAAGAAAACTTACAAATACAATACATTCCATGTGAATGGGATAGATGTATAGAAAAATTACATGAGAACGAATTGGATATTTTGCCGGATGTGGCTCATATACCAGAACGGGAAAAACTTTTTATATTTGGTAATGAAGCTGTTATCTCAAGCTGGTCGGTCTTATATAAAAGCAAAAGTGTAGATATAAACTCAATTTTAGATTTAAATAATAAAAGAGTAGCTGTATTAAAAGAAAGTATCCAGTACTATGATATAAAAAAACAATCAAAACTTTTTGGAATAAATCCTATTTTTAAACAATACAATACTTTTAATACAGCTTTTGAGAAAGTCAAAAACAATGAAGCAGACTGTGTTTTAGCAAACAGATTTTACGGAGATCAAAACTATAAAAAATATTCACTTGAAAAAACGGGTCTTTTAATAAAACCTTCAATGCTTAAATTTGCTTTTTCAAACAATAACTTAGAACTTAAAGGCATAGTCGACCATCATCTTAAAGAGTTGAAATCAAATAAAAATTCTATATATTATGATTCACTTAAGAAGTTATTAGAAGTAGATTCATACAATATGCCGACATGGATAATAACTTTAATTTTCATACTGCTTGCATCTATAATCTTAGTAGTTATATTTTTCAAAAAAATAATCAATAAAAAAAGTAAAGAACTCCATTTAACATCAAAAGAACTTACATATGTTTATGAACATGATGAACTAACAGGCTTACCGAGCCGTATGATTTTTATAGACAGACTAAAGCAATCTATAAAACATGCAAAAATAAAAAATTTCAAAATAGTAGTTGTTAATTTTGACATAGATAATTTTCATGATATAAATAATGCAATGGGTCATAAAACAGGTGATGAAATTTTAAAATACTTTTCAAATCTTTTAAAAAGTGAGCTTAAAGAATATGATACTATTTCCCGTTTTAGTAGTGATGAATTTTTAGTTTTTATAGAAAATATTAATGAGTATAAAGTACTTAGAATCATTGAAGATTTAAATAGTTCATTTAAAAACTATATTGATATAGAAGGGCATAGTATACATTTGACATTTAGTGCCGGAATATCTATATACCCACAAGATACCCAAGACGCAAATGCTTTAATCGAAAATTCAAATGAAGCACTACATAGTGCTAAAAAATCAGGAAAAAATACTTTTGAATTTTATACAAAAGATATGGCTGAAAAAACATATGAGAATCTATCCATGGTCTCTAAACTCAAAAATTCACTGCAAAATAAAGAACTTCAAATATATTTTCAACCTCAAGTTGATCTTAAAACTAAGCAAATAATGGGATGTGAGGCTCTTTTAAGATGGCATCATAAAGATCTTGGAAATGTATCACCTGAAATTTTTATACCTATTGCCGAAAAACAAGGTTTAATAATAGAATTGGGAAATTTTGTTTTAGAAGAGAGCTTTAAAAAATATGCTAAATGGTTTGAAAAAAATTTAAACCCCGGAATCTTATCTGTGAATGTTTCTGCATTACAGATAAAAAATGATAGTTTTATATCACATCTAAAAAAATTAATAAAAAAATATGAATTTAATGTGAAAAATTTAGAAATTGAACTAACAGAATCACAATTAATGCAGAATGCGGAAAGTTCTATAGAGGTTTTAAAACAGATATCTGAATTGGGTATAAAAATAGCTATTGATGATTTTGGTACCGGTTATTCATCACTAAGTTATCTTAAAAAATTACCTATAGATGTTTTAAAAATAGATCGCTCATTTATAAAAGATATACCTGAAGACAATAATGATGCAGAAGTAACAAAAGCTATTATTGCTATAGCAAAAAGTTTAAAATTGCTTACTGTTGCTGAAGGTGTAGAGACAAAAGAACAACTAACTTTTTTAGAAAAATATGAATGTAATATTATACAAGGTTATTATTATTACAAGCCTATGAGTGAAGAAGATTTTGAATCGCTACTAAATATAAATAATTAAAAATAACGAATTAAGTTTAATAGCAAATAATTATTATTATTATATAAACTTAAACCTATACATTAATACTTTTTATTTATTTTATAATCATTTTTTTTACTATAATCCCGTCTTCAAAAAAGGAACTATTTGTTTAGATTATTACTTATATTAAGCGCAGGAAAGCTTTTATGCGCTGACATCTCAGATAAACAACTTAAAACATTACAAACTGTCAGAGATATTGCTAGAACTATTTCAGATAACAAAGGTGAGACTTACGAAAATACCTTAAGTGCTATTTGTATTACAGAAAGCAGCGGTGGCATTCATCTGCTTGGTGATATTGAAAAAGGTAATGATATAACAAAAGCATCTTTAGGTGCCCTGCAAATTCAGTTAGCTACAGCAAAACATATTGCAAAACTGACACCATCGTTGAGACACTTGTTAAAGTTAAGTGACAATAAGTTGGCTACGCTTCTTTTAACAGATGTAAAGACCTCTACAAAAATTGCAGCACATCTATTGGTAAGGCTCAAACACAGCCGAGAAAAATACTACAACATGGTAAGCGGTTATAATGGCGGTTACTCAAATAAACCATATTATCTACGTGTAAAAAAGAATCTGCATTTAGTATATAAGCTTGTAAAACAGGGTTTACTTCACTAAAAACTTATCAACTATACGATCACTTTGCTATAATAACCTTACACTTAAAGGTTAATGTATGAAAAAATACAGAGGGATTCGAAAAAAACTTATTATATACATCGATTCATTTCTTGAAAGTGGAGAGCGTGTTGAGAATATTAGAGATATTTGGTATAAGATAAAAGGTGATGTTGAATACCTTAAGAACAGTCCTGATTCTAAGTGGGATAAATATGTAAATGCTTTAATTGGTGAATACCTTTATGAAAAGTTTTTAGATGGTGATGTTACTATTTACCGCAGACTTAACATAATTACCAAGGGATTAAGTAACGATACCCACCAATATAATACGCCCATTGTCTTATTTAGCGAAAAAGCAACCAGAAGCACGGATATCTTAGCAGAAGCTCTAATGTGTGGGGTTTATAGTAGTACGGGTCAAATTCCTTCATTTGAGACAGTAAATATTGCTGAGTATATAAACCGAACGGCAAAACATAATAAAGCTTATCTTATAGCTATAACAGACTTTGATCCTTCAGGAGAATCCATATTTCATTCACTTGCAGTAAAAGTAAAAACAGACTTAAAAATTATTAATCCTGAAATAGAGTTTGTTGCTATACCCGTACTATTTGGAAATGGATATGATGATATTGTCTCTCACTACCCGACCTATACACTTAGTTCAAACAAAAAAAATAAGCTCAATCAAGCTTGGATAGAAAAAGGACACCCTCTTGGTGTGGAACTTAATGTTGTAGAAAATAAAGCAAAACTTCTAGAAGCAGCTATACTTAAAACAGTAGCACCGGAAGTTGTAGAAAAACTGAGCCGTCAACGTTGGAATAAAGAGGAAGAAGCGAGAATTCTTGTTAATGACAGTCTCTATATTGAACTACATGAAAAACTAAAAAAAAGAATGGCAGATATAAAAGATGAAGTTGAGTCAATGCAAACTGTATTTGAAGCAAAATGGCCAATGCAAATTGATTTTAAGGCTATTTTGAATATGACAAAGAAGAAATAAATTTAAAAGTTATTGTTATTACTAAATTTTTTATAACATCAACAGTTATGCTATAATTTTCTTATAAGAAAATCTGATAGAAGGTTTACTATGACAAAAAAAGAGTTAATAAATGTTGCAGCTGAGAAATCATCGCTTACTCAGACAGAATCAAAAGAGTTGTTGGATGCTACAATTGATGTGATAGAAGGTTATTTGAGTAGAAAAAAAAGCTTGACTATTCCACATTTTGGAACTTTTGATATTAGAAAAAGTAAAGAACATCGTTTTTTTAATTTAGCCAAATCAAAAATTATGATGGCTCCACAAAAATACTCCATTTTTTTTCATATTAGTTCAGAGTATAAAGATAAACTACAACAAAAGTATCAGTCATGAATGAAAAAATACATTATGATGATTTCATTGAAGAGATAGCTACTAAATCTGGTTATGATAATGATACGGTTAGAGAGTACCTTGGTGTTATGTTTGAGACTATTGTTACAGAAAGTACAAAGGGCAACTCTGTTAAAATTCGAAATTTTGGTAGTTTTCAGCCTCGTTGGTATAAGGCAAAAAGAGGTATAAATCCACAAACAGGGCAACCTCTTGATATACTCCCTCATTACCATATACATTTTGCAAGTTCAAAAGTTTTGGATAGTGCTCTTAATAAAGAATTATCTAAGCCTTCTTCATCAAAACTTATTTTAACATCATTAGTAGTTTTACTAATTATCGTATTTATATACTTTTTTAATACATCTACAAACGAGCCTGAAAAAGCAAAAATAGTAGAACCAGTAAAACAGACACAAAAAATTGTTACTACTATAGATAAACCTATAGAACCTGTTGTTAAAAAAGAGATAGAAGAACAAGTAGTGGAAAAAGTAATAGAAGAGCAGGTAGTGGAAAAAGAGGTAGAACAAATTATACAAAAACCTGTTGCCCTTTATCCAGGTAATCATAGAGTGATAAAAAATGAAACACTATCAGCTATTGGTTTAAAGATATACGGAAATAAAGGTTATTGGCCGCTTCTGTTTAGTGCAAATAATTCAGAAATATCAAACCCTGATTTAATTTTAAAAGGATCTTATTTAGTCGTTCCAGATAAAACTAAATCAAAACAATTATATGTTTCATATATGGATGTACACAATGCATATATGGAGAGAGACTTTATGAGTAAATCTTTTTGGGTGCTTTGTGAAGGTTCAAACTTTTTAGGTAAAAATTTTCAAATGTATTTAAAAGAAAAGTTAATACCTGCTGAGTATGCGATAATAGATAAGTGCAGCCCTTAGTATTATAATAAAAATATTGTACAATACCGCGCATAGGATTATTATATGAGCAACAGAATACATTTTATAAATAAAATAACTTTTATCGTAATTTTCATGTGGACATTTATAATGTCCATTGCAAGTTTTATACTTGTTTATAAAAATTATGAATATGCAGATGTTTTAGCCAAAAATGAAGCTGTCGTAAGTGTAAAAAAAGATTTAGCATATAGACGTTGGGTTGCATCCCATGGTGGTGTATATGTACCTATAACAAAAAAGACACCTCCAAATCCATATCTGTCTCATATACCAAATAGAGATGTAAATACTACTGCTTCTCAGCAATTAACATTAATGAATCCTGCATATACTCTTTCTCAAATGATGTCTGATTATTCAGAACTGTATGGAATAAAAGGGCATATAACTAGTAATATTTTAATGAATCCAAAAAATAAACCTGATGAGTGGGAAGAAAAACAATTAAGAAAAATAGAGATTACAAAAAAACCTGCATATGTTAAAGCTTATATAGATGGAGATGAATACTTTCGTTATATAAGTCCTTTAGTTACGCAAAAATCCTGTCTTAAATGTCATGCCTTTCAAGGTTACAAGGTTGGAGATATACGAGGTGGAGTATCTGTATCCATACCGATGAAAAAATATTATCAAGAAGCACTTTCTTTATCTATGGTCAATATTGTCATCATTGTTATTATATATATTTTGGGTTTAATTTTAATTTTATTTGGAAGAATAAAATCAAAAGAGTTTTTAAATAATAAAATAAAAGATTATGAACAACATATATTTTCTTTGGTAAGTATAATAGAAAAAAGAGATAGCTATACAGCAGGACATACACAAAGAGTAGCAGACTATTCTGTAGAAATAGCAAAAGAGATGGGTTATGATGAAGAGGTTATAAATGATATGTACAGAGCATGTATGTTACATGATATAGGAAAAATATCAACTCCGGATTCTATTTTATTAAAGCCAGGTAAGCTTAGCGAATTAGAGTATGAAATTATTAAAGAACATGTTGTTATAAGTTATGAGCTATTAAGTAAAGTAGATATCTATAAAAATATTGCAGAAATTGTTCGTCACCATCATGAACATTATGACGGTAGTGGTTATCCTAAAGGATTAAAAGGTAGTGAAATTCCTATATTATCGCAGATAATGACTGTAGCAGATGCCTTTGACGCTATGACTACAAATAGAATATACAAAGCTAGAAAAAGTGTAGAAGATGCGATTATAGAGTTGCAGGAATTATCTGGAAAACAGTTTAATGAGCAAATAGTAAAAGCTGCAAGTCAAGCTTTAAAAGAAGTTGAAATAAAAACTACAATAACACAAAGACCAAAAACAAAATTGGAAAAAGAAAGATTTTCGTACTTTTATAAAGATCAAGTTTGCGACGTATATAACAGTGCTTACTTAGAAGTTGTGTTGACTTATAACCATATGGATGAATTTAATGTTAAATGTATTAATGCAATATATTTACATAACTTTAATCAATACAATAAAAAACATGGTTGGATAGAGGGTGATAAGTTTCTTAAAAAGTTTGCTGATAGTTTGTTAAATATTAATGATGGTGATCTTATTTTTAGAATTCATGGAGATGACTTTATACTTATAAATAAAACACATTTTGAATTTCAAGAATATATGGAAGAGTTAAACGATGTTTTAGAAGGTTCCGGAATTTCTATGACTTACAAACATTACGATATAGAAGAAGATGATATTAAAAGTATAAAAGATTTAGAGAAATTACTCTAAATCCTTTATTAAAATCTAGAAATATTTTTTACCATCTATTGTTAGAATTTTTATACCTTCAATATCTTCAAGGTTTTGTGTTGTTACGAAAGAGATAACACCTTCTTTATTTTTTGTATAATTTATTGTTTTAGAACAATCTTTAAATAGTTTCGGAGCAGTTCCATAACCCGCAAATACAAGTTTTAACCAATACTTTTTAAAACGTCTTTGAGTTTTTCCAATATAATTTTTGAAAAAGTTTTTAGTTTTATCATTATCGGCAGTGCTTAAACCTATTTGGATTCTTTTACCGTTATCCCAAATTGTTGTTTTTCCTAAGAAAATACGTTCAAGTTCATCTTTTGTCAGTTTTTCAATGTTTACATCCTTACTAACAACTATAATTCCTTTTGACTCCCCGTACAACTGAGGTGTAGCAAAAGCAAAAGTGCTTATTAAAAGTATGGATTTCATTATATGATTAAAATTTTTCATCATATCCTCCTAAAACCCGATAGCTAAAGCGGCTCTAATTTCGCTATAGTCTTTACCGTAAAATAAAGTGTTGTTTTTCTGAGAAACGACATTAAAATAATCTATTTTAATGAACATATTGTCATCAACTTCTATATTAACACCAGGTGCATAGTTGATAACACTATTATCTGCGACATTGTGGTTAGGGTCAGCTTTTGCATATAAAAAGTAAAGATTTGCTTTATCACTGATAAAATAGCTTGGCAGTATAGAGTATCCGCTACGTCTAAACTTTTTAATACCTTCCACATCTAAGATTCCACTTACATATTCCATCTCTAAACGAATGTCATCGTTAATATGCCAGATTAGTTGAGCACCCTGTGTATCAACAATCATATTACCTACAGGGTTGTCATTAGAATCATATCTGGTCATCTTGTCGTGGTATATAGATGCACCAATTTGGAGGTCATCTGTCAAGTCAACTCTAACACGGGCAGTAACTGCTTTTTGGTTATTGTCATCTTTGTCATATTCATTCTCAGAAACACCATAGCTTAAGTCACCGTTTGTGACTTGTACTATATAATCAATAGGTATATCAGCAATACTAGAGTTTCCAAGCATAGCTACACCACTTCCCCAGCGTGGATAAAGCATTGTCTGTTCATAAGTAGGATTGCCGTTAATATCTTTCCAGTTAGTTGTAAAGTATATTTTATTTGTAGGATTTGGTTCTTTTAATATTATAGTTGACGGTTTTGCCGTATGGATTTCATTATAAATACCAAAAGGTGTAAACATTTTTCCTGCACGAATTCTAAGTTTATCACTTAGTATATATTCTGCAAAAGCATATTCATACCCTACATTTCCTTTATTTATTTCACTTTGACTTCCATGTTCCCAAGTAAAATCAACTGCAAGACGCAGGCGATCTGTAGGATGTACATTTAATACTATATCAATCATATCAGAATCAAAAGAAGCATGTTCATCAGAACGCCAATGTTCATCTCCACTTATATGATCTTCAAATTCAAAACTAAAATAGCCGTTAATTGTT
>JAPHSI010000167.1 GCA_026193155.1 Sulfurimonadaceae bacterium
AAAAGAAATAATGAACGAACTTTTGCGAGTTTCATAATTGCAGATGCTACTATTGAAACACCCGATAACGTCTCCGTACCGTGACTTATCTCATCACCAAGCACCAAAGAGCGGAGTGTCGCACGATTAAAAATATTCTTCATCTCAAGCATCTCTACGGCAAAGGTTGAAAGCCCTTTTGCCAAGTTGTCACGCGAAACTATACGTGTAAAGAGCGAATCAAATAGAGAGAACTTCATCACAGAAGCCGATACAAAAAATCCCGACTGAGCCATAAGAGTAGCTATACCGATACTTTTCATAAGTGAACTCTTACCGCTAGAGTTTATACCATATAAGAGCACTCCGTTTACATCATGCCCATCATGAACAGATACATCAAGCATTACCGTTGTTGGATGCGGTAAATCCATATAGTCACGATTACCCATAACTATATCATTTGGCACATAGATTCCGCCACGTTCTTGAACCTCTATAAGAGGATGTCTTAACTGCATAAGCTGCATAAAATTATCATCTTCTGCCACATCAATTATCATAGGACGGGAGTGATTATGCATCTGTGCAACTTTGGAGGAACTAACCCCTACATCCAAATCTGCCACATAAGATATTATTCTATCAAACAACAATGCGTAACGACGCTCATATAAAGATTGAAGCTGTATATACCTCTCTTTTACAAGAGTTATAATCTTTCGTCTATTTTGCATAATCTTATCTGATAGATTATCTGTAAAAGCAGATGTTATTTTTACATTATTTGTAAGTTTTTTTATATTAAACTCACTAAACTCTTCATCTTTTTTAAACTCATTCTCTATCATAGAAAAACGTGTTTTTGATAAAGAAATATAATAACCCTCTTTCTCCAATAGTCCCAAAGTAACAAGTTTATTTGAGCTGGATGCATTTGCCTCTTTTAACATATCTTCAATGCGAGCCATAATATCATCAAATGCTATAAGCATCACAGAGTTTTCTTTTACAAGTGTATCTATAGCTTCATCTACACCGCTCATTAAAAAGTTCTCATCCACAGTCTGGTTTGTAAAACGGCGAGAAACATCCAAATCTATACTTTTTTGAATATCACGTAAAAACTCATCTATCTCAAATTCTGAAAAAGGAGTCTTTTGAATTTTATGCTTTTTGACATAAAGCATTAACTCTTTAACACTAACAATAGAATCATAAATATGATTCATTTCAAAAGGATGCAGTTTACTTAAGTTTAGTCTTCTTGAGAGTCTCTCCAAATCATAGATGCCACGCATGGTCTCATCTAAAAATCTTACATGTGAGTTTACTCTATCAACCAAATTGTATCGACGTTCAAGTTCATCTTTTTCCATAATAGGATTTAACAGTCTCTCTTTAAGAAGTCTTCTTCCTATTGCCGTAGAGCTTTTATCCATCATCTTTAGTAGTGTAAACTCACGCCTGTCTTTAGATATAACACCCATTTGCTCCAAGGCATTATTTCCAAGATACATGAAACGGCGATTATCAATGGTTTTTGGCATTGATAGTTTTTGAACTATATGGTAATCATGTTCAATTACAAAGTTTATTAGAATTGCCAAGGCCTCAGTTATCATTGGGCTTCTCTCTAAATCGAGATGTTCTATTGGTGATAAGAGTGACTGTATCTGGTACACACCTTTAAAAAGCTCATTTTGAAAATCAATTTTAGGTCTCTCATTGTTTACACTATAGTGATAATGCTCTGATATTTCAAGGTACTGCATCACATGACGCTGATCGTCAATGCCGTCTAAAAATGTAATAACAACTTCACTGGTTCTATACACGTTTAATAGATTAAAAACTTCATCTAAAGCATATGAAGGGTCTTCACTTGTTCCGTGTGTTTCATACAGCCACGTCTTTCCAGTTGTTACATCTATTGCAGAATAACCGACGGTATATATATCTCGGTGTTTATCCACTAATAATGACACTATATAATTATCATCATTATCGACAATATAGTCAAAATTTGTTCCTGGAGACACAATTTGAGAAATATATCGGGAAATATTTGGTGGATTACCTTTTTGCTTTACAACAATTATTGTGTATTTTTGTTCGGAAATTAACCGAGACAAATATCTTTCAAATGATACAGCAGGAACTCCTGCTAAAAGTGGATTTTTATCTGAATTTTCAATTATATTTTTATTTTTCTTGGTCAGTTGAATATTTAAAAGCTCTGCTATCTCTTTAGCTTTTCCAATTTGCATATCATCATTATTGACTTCGTATACTTCAAAGAAAGTACCGATTTCCATGAATACAACGGTGTCTTTACCATACTTGTTTTCAAAATGTTCTTGCAGTTCAAAATATGTTTGCGTTAATAAACTTTTTTTGTTATTTATTATTTTATCAACTTCAGAGTGTTTCATATAACTTATTTTCCTAATTTCATCTTGTTATCACATTTGTATCACATTTTATATGTTTTTAATCTATTAATTATATCGTATCACATTTATGTTATATTATTTTTGCATATTTAAAGATTATAACATAAAAACTCTTTGCAAAATTAATAATACTCGCTATAATCAATACAATAAAATTTAACCGAGGAAGTTAAAATGATAAAACAAATAAACTTTTTAATTATAACATTTCTAAGCATATCTTTGTATGCTCAAAATATAACTCAAGAAAATACTAAAATCATAGATGAATATCAATATATAAAACCAATAGCTATTGAAAAAGCACCTGTTAAAAAAATCATTGAACCTAAAATTTCTGATAAAGATGGAGACGGAGTATTAGATGAAAATGATAAATGTCCTAATACAAAAGAAGGTGAAAAGGTTGATGAATTTGGATGTTTGATAAAACTAGATTCTGATAAAGACGGAATCCCTGATGCAGATGACAAATGTCCCCAAACACCAGAAGGTACTAAAGTTGATAATTTAGGTTGTGAAATTGATAGTGACGGAGACGGTGTAGTAGATTCGAAAGACACTTGTCCTAATACATCTACCGAATTTGTTGTAGATGGTTATGGTTGTCCACAAACAGCTACCTTAAAAGTAAACTTTAAATCAAGTAAATGGGATGTTGATCAAAAATTGATTGATGATTTACAAAATTTTGCATTGTTTTTAAAAGAAAACAAAGGCTATGACGTCATTATATACGGATATACAGACAGTGTAGGAAAAGCTCATTTAAATAAAGAGCTATCTCAAAATAGAGCTGAAGCCGTAAAGGAAGCACTTACTCGTTACGGTATAAGCACAACTAGAATGACGGCTATCGGTAAAGGTGAAGAAAACCCGATAGGTGACAACTCTACTAAAGAAGGTCGTGCACAAAACAGACGTATAGAAGTTGAACTTCTACAATAGTTAAAAAAGGAATATTATGAATAAAACACTGATTTTTTTAGCACTAAGTACAACATTACTTATTGCACAAGACTTAAGAACAACTATTGAAGAAGTTATTAATACTAATCCTACAATTCAAGAGCGTCTTAAAAATTACAATGCAACAAAAGAAGATGTTGCAATAGCAAAAGCCGAGTATTACCCGACACTTGATTTATCAATAGGTCTAGGTATTGAAAATAATCAGGAAAAAACAAGGTACGACGGTCAATCTACTTTAATTGAGGAAGGTGGACCAAATACTACAGATACTACAACACTTTCTGTTTATCAGAATTCTCTTACATTTACACAAAATATTTTCAACGGTTTTTCAACTACAAATAAAGTTACTCAACAAGAGCACAGAACTACTTCGGCTGCATATAGCTACATAGAAAACGTAAATGATATATCATTTAAAATGGTAGATACTTATCTTCAGGTAATGAGAAATAGAGACCTTCTTAAAACTGCACAAGCTAATGTAGATATAAATGAAGAGATATTTAAAAAAGTACAAAAGCTCTACGATGCAGGTCTGACTACTTTATCTGAAGTAAATAAAATAGAATCATCTTTATCTTTAGCTAAATCAAACTATGTGGTGCAAGAAAACACACTTCTGGACGTTACATATAATATGCAAAGAGTTTTTGGACGTTACTTAGAAGTGGAGAAGATGCAAAAACCTGTTTTAAATGTTGCCCTGCCCGCAAGTATAGAGGACGCAGCACAATATGCAATAAAAAACAATCCATCCTTATTAGTTGCTGCATATAATGTTAAACTTGCACAAGCAGGATATAAACAAGAAAAATCTTCTTACTACCCGACTATTGATATAGAGATATCTCAAAATATGAATAAGAATTTATCTGGTATTGAAGGGAATGACAATAGACTTCGTGCCATGGCATATCTCAAATATAATTTATTTAACGGTTTCTCAGATGAAGCTAAGATACAAAAAAGTATCTCCAAAATTCATCAAGAGGTTGAGAGTAAAAATGATTTAAGAAGACAAGTGCTTGAAGGTTTAAACCTATCTTGGGCTGCAAATGAAAAACTTGGCGACCAGCTCGAACATCTAAACGAATACAAAAAGTTTTCACTTAAGACACTTACCTTATACGCTAAAGAATACGATTTAGGTCGTCGTTCTTTACTTGACCTATTATCGGCACAAAATGATTTCATTGGTGCAAAACAACAAATAATAAATACAGAGTATTCTATGCTTTTTGCAAAATATAGAATACTAGATGCAATGGGTATACTGGTTAAAACTATATTAGAACAAACAGATATAATTTACTCAAATGTAGGTTTAAATGGTAAAAAACCACAAAACATGGACAAATTACCAATTCACTACGATAAAGATTTAGATTTAATAGTTGATGAATTTGATTTATGTAGTAATTCATTAACAGATAAAATGAGAAGCGTATATGGTTGTAAATTAATATTTGAAGATATTTTAAAAATTGAAAGATACTCAGGTTTTTACTTTAATGACTCAAAAGATAAAGCTGCTATTTTAAGTGAAGCAGGAGAAAAAAGACTTAATAATTTAATTAAGCAAGTAGCACCTTATGGCTTTAAATACCTTAACTTTGATATACTTGGAAATGTAGACGATAATGAGATGAGTGAACTTGATAAAATGGAACTCTCAAAACAAAGGGCACTTTATGTTAGAGACCAACTTTTAAAAGCAGGTGCAACAGAAGAAAATATTAAAATACATGCTAACAGTGACAAAGCACCTATGTTTAGTAGAGAGTTAGATGATGCAATTGAAAAAAACAATCGTGTAGACATTATTGTAAAAAAACTAAATAAATAATTTGGAAAGGGAAATATATGCTAATAGCAGAAGCTGAAAATCTAAGAATGGATTCACTCTTAGATTGTTTAGTATTATTTACAAAGTTATATCATAAGCCTTTTTCGGCGGAAGCACTTTCAGCCGGATTACCTACGGAACCTGGGCATGAGACTCCTGAACTTTTTTCAATTAACAATGCAAAAGGACTTTTCTCACGTGCAGCCGAGAGAGCCGGATTAAAATCATCATTAATAAAACGTCCATTATCTCATATATCAACTCTACAACTTCCTATGATAATACTTTTGTCAAACCAAAGTGCTTGTATATTAGAAAAATTCAGCGAAGACGGTGAACAAGCAAAAATAATCATGCCAAGTGATGAGGCAGTTGAACAATGGGTTGATATAAGTGTACTTGAAGATGAGTATATCGGCTTTGGCTTTATGATAAAAAAAGCATATGAATATAGCGATGATAATAAAAGAACTCTTCATTTAGAACAAAAGCATTGGTTTTGGAGTACGATAAAGCTATCATTGCCAATATATAAAGATGTTATTTACGCTTCATTACTTATAAATATTTTTGTGCTTGCATCTCCACTTTTTACGATGAATGTTTATGATAGGGTTGTGCCAAACAATGCTATAGAGACTTTATGGGTTTTTGCCATTGGTGTGGCAATAATTTATGGAATTGATACATTTTTAAAATTCACCCGTACCTTTTTACTTGAAACTGCTGCTAAAAAAAGTGACATAATCATGTCTTCAATTGTATTTGAAAAAGTATTAGATTTAAAAATGGCACACCACCCTGCTTCCGTGGGTTCTTTTTCATCTAACTTAAAAGATTTTGATTCGATTAGAAATTTTCTTACAAATGCGACAATGGCTGCTATAATCGACTTACCATTTGCTGTTATATTTTTAGCTGTTATTGGATATATCGGCGGAAGTATTGTTTTTATACCTATGATTACTATGTTTTTAATTTTGATATATGCATTTTTAATTAAAGGCCCTCTTAGAAGAAGTATTGAGAGTACACACGAAGCTAATGCAAAAAAGAATTCTATATTAATTGAAACTCTAAATAATATTGAAACTTTAAAAACACTCGGTACTCTAAACCAAGTTCAGTTCAAATGGGAAGAATCAACAGGTGAAATAGCAGGTAAAAGTTTAAAGTCTCGTTTATTATCTGCTTCAATCCCAACTGTAACTCAACTGCTTATTCAATTAAATACCGTTATGATAATTATATACGGTGTATACCTTATTCAAGACTTTGAACTTTCAATGGGGGGATTAATAGCTATTGTTATTTTAACTTCAAGAACACTTGCTCCTATGGGTCAGGTAGCGGCTTTAATGACAAACTATGAAGATACTAGGACATCTTATGAAACTTTAAATGATATTATCTCTCAACCTGCTGAACGCCCAAGTGGTAAAAAATTTGTTGAGCGTCCTAAATTTAGCGGGCATATAGAGTTTGTGGATGTAACATTTACTTACCCAAATACTGAAATTCCTGCACTAAAGAATGTATCGTTTATTATCAATCCCGGTGAAAATGTTGCTATTATCGGTCGTATAGGAAGTGGAAAAAGTACTATTCAAAAACTGTTGCTAGGACTGTTTGAGCCTGATTCCGGTCAAATTCTAATAGACGGAATAGATATTAAACAAATTGATCCGGCAGATTTAAGAAAAAACATCGGTTACGTATCTCAAGATATTATGTTGTTTCGCGGTACAGTGAAAGATAATATAACCTTTAGAGCTTCTCATGCTTCAGATATAGCTATGATAAAAGCTGCCGAAGTAAGCGGTACGTCAGAGTTTATAAAAAAACATCCAAAAGGCTATGAGATGCCTATTGGAGAACGTGGTCAAGGACTCTCAGGAGGACAACGACAAAGCATAGGGATTGCGCGTGCTTTTTTATTGGATTCTCCTATTATGCTTATGGATGAACCTTCAAATGCAATGGATCAAATCACAGAATCAAAACTACTTGATAATCTAAATAAAAATTTAAAAGACAAAACGTCAATTTTAGTTACTCAAAAAATGACACTGTTAAAAATTGTAGAGAGAGTCATTGTAATAAATGAAGGTAAAGTTTTTATAGATGCTCCTAAAGAAGAAGCACTAAAAAAACTACAAGGTGGAGGCGAAAAAGTTGAGCAGAAATAATAAACCTGTAGAATATACTGGTAAAGATTATGAATTTATGCAGAGCCTTAGCTCTGCAATTTTAGAGCATACTCCTACTAAAGTAAGTATCATAATTAAAATATGGCTGATAACTATAGTCATCTTTATCGTATGGGCTTCTCTAGCAGAAATAGATGAGATAACACGTGGAGACGGTGATGTAGTCCCATATGGGCAAAACCAAATTATACAAAATCTTGAAGGTGGTATTGTTGAATCTATTTTTGTTCATGAAGGACAGATGATTCAAAAAGGCGATAAGATTTTAAAGATTAACAATGCTCAGTCTATTTCAAAATCTGAAACCAATAAAATGAAATTTGAAGAATTACTTGCTAAAAAATATAGATTACAGGCTCAAGCTCATCAAGAAGAATTTAAAAGTGAACCCACAGATAACCCTGAATTAAGAAGACAAATAGCATTATCTAAAAACCTTTATGAATCTAATAAGTTAGAATTTAAAGCACAAGACAGTGTTATAGTACAACAAATAGAACAAAAAAAACAAGAATATAAAGAAGCAAAAGCAAGAATAAAATCTCTATCGGTCTCATTAGAGTATGTCTCACAAGAGATAGCTATGACAGCACCTATGGTTCGTGAAGGTGTAAAGAGTAAAATTGATTTTCTAAAATTAAAACGTGAAGCTAATGGAATCGAGAATGACATTGAAGCAGCTGAACTATCCCTTCCTAGACTCGCATCGACAATAAAAGAATTTAGACAAAAAAGAATAGAAAACAAACAGCTCTATATTAATACTGCAAAAAAAGAACTGAATGAAGTTAGTGCAGAACTACTGAGACTTCAAACTCAGCAAGTAGCTCTTAGTGATGAAGTTAAAAGAACTGTTGTAACATCACCTGTTGATGGAATTGTTCAAAAATTATATGTAAATACGATTGGCGGTGTTATTAAACCGGGAGCAGATTTGGTTGAAATAGTCCCTACAAATGAAAAACTTTATTTAGAGGTCAAAATCAAACCAAGTGATATAGCTTTTCTTCATCCAGGGGCTAAAGCAAAAATCAAAGTATCGGCTTATGATTTTGCAATACACGGCGGTTTAATAGGTAAAATTGTTAACATCTCTCCTGATACCATAACTGATAAGGAGGAGAACACTTTTTATCTTATAAATATCCAAACAGAAAAGAACTACCTTGGTACAAAAGAGCACCCTCTTAAGATAATACCTGGTATGACAGTCAGTGTTGATATTGTTACCGGAAAGAAAACAATTATGCAATATATTTTAAAACCTATTTTAAAGTCTAAACAATATGTGTTTTCAGAAAGGTAAATAGATGCAGATTATTTTTTTTAGTTCAGATGAGAGTACTATAGATGAATGGATAAGCAAATACGATATACAAAATTTTAAATCTGCCTATGATATAGAATCTTTAAATCAAGAGATTCAGAATATGGACAGATTTATATTTATATGTGATTATGATAGTGTTGCACATGACCTAAATATTTTAATATCATCAAAAACATTACCTTATTATAGTGTGGTACTAGAAAAATCTCCTGCAATTGCTACAGGCAAAATTCTAATAAAAAACGGTGTCAAAGCTTATGGAAATTCTAGAATGCTTGCAGAACATTTTAATCAGCTTATGAAAACTGTTAAAGAAAATAAAACTTGGACTTATCCGGATCTTACCGTAGCATTAATAGCGTCTACAAAGAAAGCTCCACTAAATCCAGATGCCACAGATCTAATTGAATCAAGATTAACGTCAAAAGAAAAAGATGTTGTTTTTTTGGTATTAGAAGGCTTAACAAATGAGACTATATCTCATGAACTAAACATAACTACAAGGACAGTAAAAGCTCATATAAGTTCTATATTTTCTAAGCTTCATGTTAACGATAGGGTTTCATTAGTTTTATTATTAAAGTAGATAAGAGTGTTGTATATGGGATTGAATCCCATATACATTGTTTTAGATTATGATTCTTCTACTTGTATTTGAGTATTGATTTCCAATGTTACGTTAGTATCACCTTCTATAGATACATATTCTTGATAAGTATTTCCAGTTTCTGAATCTGTTTTAAAGTCACCAAGAGCCCACTCGGCATCTTCACCTGTAGTATTTATATCAACACTGTCTGTTTCATCACCATCTATACGAATCACATTACTCTCATCTGTAATTTCCAATACATCTTCTAGTGTTATTTCAATGTTTTGAGCACCTTGACCTAAATCTAATGTACTCACTCCATTTTCACTAATTTCTGTTATAGCACTCATATCAATATTTGTAGATGAATCAGCAACCAATGTATCTACACTTACATTATCCGTCGTTTCTTCATCAACCGTATCTTCAGCTTGAGCATCTATAGTATCTTCATCTATAGTATCTTCTGGCAATTCATCTATTGTATTTTCAGCTGTTGTATCTTCATCTACCGCGTCAGTTGTAACTTCGTCAGTTGTAACTTCATCTGAAGCAGGTGTATGAACTACATCGTCTGTTGTATCTTCTTCAACTGCATCTATAGTGTCTTCATCTACTGTATCTTCTGCTGTAGCAGCAACATTTACTACTGCATCCATAGTTTGTTCAGCAACTGCATCTCTGGTTTGTTCATCAAGAGTAGATTCTGCTATAGCATCCGTAGTTTGCTCATCTGTTGTATCTTCTGCTACTGCATCTGCATTTATAACATCACTTGTCTCTTCTGCTACTGCATCTACAGTTGATTCATCAGTTGTATCTTCAGGTACTTCATCTACTGTTGATTCATCTGTAGTATCTTCCTCAACCGCGTCTACAGTGTCTTCTGCACTTGTATCCTCATCTACTGCATCTACAGTTGCTTCATCTGTCGTAACTTCATCTGAAGCAGGTGTATGAACTACATCGTCTGTAGTATCTTCCTCAACTGCATCTATAGTATCTTCATCTACTGTATCTTCTGCTGTAGCAGCTACATTTACTATCTCATCTGTTGTAACTTCATCACTTGCCGCTACGTTGATTATTTCATCAGTTGTAATTTCCGGAACTAATTCTGTAGTTTGCTCATCTGTTGTATCTTCTGCTACTGCATCTGCATTTATAACATCACTTGTCTCTTCTGCTACTGCATCTACAGTTGATTCATC
>JAPHSI010000067.1 GCA_026193155.1 Sulfurimonadaceae bacterium
ATATTACTGTTACCCTTATTGACAAACCTGGATCTTTAAAGCGTTTTACAGAAATTTTGGAAGAATTAAGCGCAAATATTGTTCATATATCTTATGATAGGACTGCAATATCATTAGATTATGGAGATGCAAACGTAACTGTTCATATGGAAACAAAAGGACCTGAACATCAAAACGAGATAATTGATAGGCTAAAAAAAGAGGGATATTTAAGAAACCAAAATATATGAAGGCAGTTAAAAGCAAAAAATTTTCAGAAGCAATTCTTTTTTATACTAAACAAGTGAATTCAACCATACTTGTAGTTGATAAAACAACTTCTGTAAGAATTTTAGATCAACAAAGTTTAGAAACCCTTGGTGGATTTAAAGCAAATATAAATCATGTTTGGTATAAAAACAAAGTAGTTGACTTTACCTATGACGGTGCATATTTTGCAGTTATAACAGAGGATGCTAAACAATCAAGATTATATGATGCAAGAACAAAAAAAGTAAATATAAGAATAAATAGACATCATGGTGAGGTGACATGTGTTGCTATTGATCCAAAAGGTCGTTATTTTTTTTCTGGTGGTGAAGACGGTAGGACATTTGTAAGTGATACAAAAAGTTCGAGACTTCTATATACCCTCCCGACTCATGTAGATACAATAAATGATATAAAATTTTCTAAAACTTCTTATTTAGTAGCCACAGCTAGTTATGATAAAAGGGTGCAAGTATTTAACTATGCAACCATGACTCCGTTTGCAAGCTTAAAAGGTCACGCAGCTCCTGTTATGAAGGTTGAATTTTTGGAAAATTTCATGCTCTGTAGTGTGGATAAAAACTCTTCTGCAGTTATATGGGATTTGAGTGAACAAAAAGTATTTAAAAGACTTCCTGGCATACATGATGAAATTGTTCAAATAGCTTCGAATGAAAGCTTTTTGTTTTTTGCAACAGCATTGGGCTTTGTCATAGTTTATGATCTAAAAAACTTTGAACAGATCTCAAGAAAGTTTATTAAAGTTAGTGCAAGAATTACATTTATTGAGTATGACAAAGAACAAAATTACTTAGTGGTAGCTGACGAATCAGGGGAACTATCGTATTACGATATATATAAGGGTATAGATAAGATGCAAACTTATATGAACTACGGTGATTACGATAAAGTATACAGCTTGACCAAAGATAATCCTATATTAGAATTTACAGATACTTATAAAGCCTTGGATGAAATATGGAAAAAAGTATATGAAGAAGCTTCATTATTGCTTCAAAAATCACAAAAAGATGAGGCTATGAAGGCTTTTGGTAGTTTTATAAATATACCTCATAAAAAAACTCGAATAAAAAAACTTTTTAAAGATTATGAAGAGTTTGATAAGTTTTTACTTATGGTAAAAAATGAAAAGCTTGGTTTAGCATATTCATTAGTAAATCAACACCCTGCATATAAAGAATCTGAAGTTTATAAAGCTATAGAGAAAAAATGGAGAAAACTTTTTACACACGCACAAAAAATGTCTCTAAAACCTAGAGCAAAAGAGAAAATAAAAGAATTACTATCTCCATATAGAGGTGTAAGTGAAAAAACTAAACATATTCAAGAGATGTTGGTAAAAAGTGATATATTTACAAGGTTTAAGAATTCAATTATTAAAAAAGATTTTAAAATGGTATTTGAGCTTGTGAAAGTCAATCCATTTTTAAAAGAGTTCCCGGAGTATTTTTCTGTAATCTCTTTTGGGGATAGTCTTTATATAAAAATTAATAAATTGATTCAATCAGGAAATATTCATCAGGCAATAAAATTACTAAAAGTTTTAGTAGATTTTCCTGATTTTAAAGAAGAAGCCTACACCATGTTATATGATATAGAACTCAGAGATAAGTTCTATAAAGTTCTTGAAGATTCCAATTATATTGAAATATATAAACTAATAGATAATTCTGTTGCATTAGCTAATACACCTGAAGGAATTAAATATAATAATTTATGGAATGATGATGTTGATTTATCAAAAGTTTATGCCTTAAATGGTGATGTTATCGGTATTGACGGTATTTTAGATAAATATAAAGATATTTCCTCTAAGTATATGTCTATTGCAAGTATATATTCTTTGGCATATATGACACAAATAGAAGAAGCTATTAGAAGAAAAAAAGATAAATCTTCTATAGAAAAAGCTTTTAAAAGTTATATACTTTATTTTGGTTTGGATGATTATATTGGTTCGACATATGAGTTGTTTTGTCAAAAATATGAAGATGTGCAAATGATTTTAGAGTCTCTAAAAAAAGGTTCAAAAAAACAATGGCGACCTTCTATGAGGGTAATAGATATCTTAGAATAAGATAAACTTTAAAATTATTCATAACTTTAACCTAAATCAAAAAGCTTTTTAAGTATAATCTCCAAAATTTTATATTAGGAGACTTTTCATGCAAATAAATGGCGCTCAAATGGTCATAGAAGCTTTAATTGAAGAGGGTGTTGAAACTGTGTTTGGATACCCTGGTGGAGCTATCATGAATGTCTACGATGAAATTTATAAACAGGATAAGTTTCATCATATATTAACTCGTCATGAACAGGCTGCTGTACATGCTGCAGAGGGTTACTCAAAAGCTAGTGGAAAAGTTGGTGTTGCTATGATAACATCAGGTCCCGGTTTTACAAATGCAGTGACAGGATTAGCGGATGCATATATGGATTCAATTCCTTTAGTTGTAATTTCCGGTCAAGTTCCAATGAGTCTAATTGGTACGGATGCTTTTCAAGAGATAGATGCGGTTGGTATTAGTCGTTCATGTACTAAACATAACTACTTAGTTACTAAAGCTGCTGACTTGCCAAGGGTTTTAAAAGAAGCATTTTATATCGCTTCTTCAGGTCGTCCAGGACCTGTGCATGTTGATATTCCAAAAGATGTAACAGCAGAAATCGCAGAGTTTGATTACTCCGTAGAACTTGAACTTGAAACATATAAGCCTCATACAAAAGGTAATCCTCGTCAGATTAAAAAAGCTATAGAGGCGATGAGCAAAGCAAAACGTCCACTTTTTTATCTTGGTGGTGGTGTTATAAACTCAAATGCTGCTAATGAAGTTAGAGAGTTGGTTAGTAAAACAGGAATACCTGCAGTTGAGACATTTATGGCTCGCGGTACCCTGAGTCATGATGATGAGTTACTAGTTGGTATGCTTGGAATGCATGGTTCTTATGCCTCAAATATGGCTATGAGTGAAACAGACTTAGTTATCGCACTTGGTGCTAGATTTGATGACAGGGTAACAGGTAAATTAAGTGAATTTGCTAAAAATGCAGGTGTAATACACGTAGATATTGATCCAGCTTCCATATCAAAGCTTATAAATGCAGACTATCCAATAGTTGGTGATGTTAAAAACGTTGTAACAGATATGTTGAATTTAGTTGATAATATAGATGCTAAAAAATATGCTCAATGGCGTGAAACTATTGGCAAGTTTGATGAACTGCATCCATTGATGTATCATGAAGATACTGATCGTATAAAACCGCAGTGGGTAGTTGAACGTGTAGGTGAACTTCTAGGTGATAAAGCAAACATATCTACAGATGTTGGTCAGCACCAAATGTGGACAGCTCAGTTTTATCCCTTTAGTAGAGCTCGCCAATTTATAAGTTCTGGCGGACTTGGAACAATGGGATTTGGTTTCCCCGCAGCAATGGGTGTTAAAGCAGCTTCTCCTGATAAAGTAAGTATTAACTTTACAGGTGATGGTTCTATACTTATGAATGTTCAAGAGTTAATGACTGCTGTTGAGAAGAAACTTCCTGTTATCAACATTATTCTAAACAATAACTATTTAGGAATGGTTCGTCAGTGGCAGACACTTTTTTATGACAAACGTCACTCTGAGACAGACTTAAGTGTTCAACCTGACTTTGTAAAACTTGCAGAAGCTTTTGGTGGTGCAGGTTATAGAGTAAGCACTAAAGAAGAGTTTGATGCTGCATTAAAAGATGCGGTTGAGAAAAATGTTGTAACTTTTATTGATGTTACTGTAGAAAGACTTGAAAATGTACTTCCAATGGTTCCAGCCGGTGGTAGTTTATTTAATATGATGTTGTTAGCTAAGAAAGGAGATAAATAATGATGACTGAGAATAGTGAAAGAAGAGTAGTATCAGTAATTGTTGTTAATGAATCGAGTGTTTTATCTCGTATAACAGATCTTTTCTCGGCACGTGGATATAATATAACATCTTTAACAGTAGCTCCAATACCTGAGAGTAAATACTCAAGACTTACTATAGTTACATCTGGAAGTGTACGTGTGATTGAACAAATCACTAAACAACTTCACAAACTAATACCTGTTTATAGAGTTTATGAACATGCTGATTTAGTTGAGAAGGAGATGGCGTTAATAAAGTTTCCAGTGACTGAGAGCATTACGGATATAAGTACTCTTTGTGAAGCATATAACGGTAAAATTGTTAATGTTGGTGAAAATGTTATCATAGCTATGGTCGCGGATGAGCCAAAAAGAGTTGATAACTTTTTAAAAGTTATACAAAGATATAACCCAAAAGAAATAGTAAGAAGCGGTGCTGTTGCCTTGGAAAGGTAGGTGCATAAAAGATATTCTTTAACGAGCATACATTTGAAAAATGTATAGCCGGAAAAGAAATATCTGCACGTATAAATGTTTTAAGAAAAGCATATAAAGGAATATTAATGACCCTAAAAGAATTAGTAGCAAATATAGGTATTGAATTAGAGAGTGACGGTTTTGAAGTCGCTTCAATGAATACACTCTCAGATGCTTCTGCAAATGAAATTTCTTTTGTCTCAAATTCTAAATATTTAAAAAATGTCTCAAGTTCTAAAGCTGGCGCTATATTAATAGATGAGGCAAATAGAGAAGCAGTTCCAGATGGATGCATAGCTTTAGTTGTTGAATCTCCATACTGGGATATGGCTACACTCTCAAAGTTTTTTTGGACACCTATAGAAGATGATAATTTACCTGAAGCTAAAATAGGTGAGGGAAGTAAAATTTCTTCAAAAGCTGAAATAGCAAATGGTGCAGTAATTGGAAAAAACTGTACGATTATGTCTGGTGTATATGTTGGAACAAATTCTAAAATCGGTGATAACACTATCCTTTATCCAAATGTTGTAGTGTATAAAGACTGCGTAATTGGAAGTGACTGTATTATCCATGCTGGAACTGCTATAGGCAGTGATGGGTTTGGATTTGCATCAAATAAAATGGGTGAGCATAATAAAATTTATCATAATGGTAATGTTGTTATAGGTGATGATGTAGAGATTGGATCCAATACATCAATAGATAGAGCAGTTTTTGGCTCAACTACTGTGAAAACAGGTGCTAGACTTGATAATCTTATTCATATGGCACATAACTGTGAAATAGGTGAATATGCAGTTGTAGCAGGGCAGAGTGGTTTTGCAGGATCATCAAAAGTTGGCAGAAGTAATGTATTTGGTGCACAATCAGGTGTAGCAGGACACTTGGAGATTGCTCCATTTAATACATTTGCAGCAAGAACAGGTGTAACAAAAACAATCAAAACAAGTGGAAAGACTTATGCAGGATTCCCTTTTATGGATCATAAAATTTGGTTAAAGATTCAAGGAAAGTTAGCAAGACTAGTTAAATAGTATTGTAAGAACGGTCTCCTGCGTCCCCAAGACCTGGAATGATATATTTGTCATCATTTAATTTCTCATCAATCTGAGCTATAAAAATATCAATATCCGGATGTTTGGATTCTATGCTGTTTAGTCCATCAGGTGAACCTATAATATTTAAAGTAATGATTTTTAAAGCTTCTCTACTTTTTATCAAATCTAATGCATCGCACATAGAACCACCTGTTGCTACCATCGGATCAACTAAAAGTATGGTTTTATTTTTGCACTCAGGCAGTCTATCATAGTAAAGAACACTTTTATGTGTTACTTCATCTCTTTTCATAGCTAAAAAACCTGATACAGCATTAGGTAAAAGTTCCATTACACTATCAAGCATAGGTAAACCTGCTCTTAGCACGGTTACTACAACAATGTCTTCCTCTTTGATAGAATCAAAGCTTTTATTTCCTTGCCAAGTATTTATATTTTTTTCAATAAGTGTAAAATCTTTTAGTGCTTCATAAGTAAGTTGCTTTGTAAGCTCTGCAATAATATGCCTAAATTGAGGAGCTTGAGTTTTTGTATCTCTCAAGTGTGTAATAAGAGTTTTTGTAAGCGGGTTTGATAGTTCATATATCATTTAGACTCCCATGGAGTAATTTTGTACGGTGTAAAAGAGAATTAATAATTCTCTTTTACAAATTCTTCTATTCTTTTGATACCTTCGCGAATTGTATCAAGATCGGTTGCAAAGCTTAGTCTAAAATAGCCAGGGCATCCAAAAGCTTCACCTGGTACTACTGCTACAAGTTTTTTATCTAGTAAACCTTTTGCAAATGTAAGCGAATCATTTGTAACTTCTTTGGTATTTACAAAAAGATAAAATGCACCGTCAGGTTTTAAAACACTAAGACCATCTATCTCGTTTATAAGTTTCACAGCTTCATTTCTACGCTCTATAAATGCTTTTTTCATCATTGCTATATCTGCATCTGCACTTCCGTCAAGTCCAGCTATTGCAGCGTACTGAGTTATAGAGTTTATGTTTGATGTACTTTGAGACTGAAGCTTTTTAGTAGCTTTTACAAGTTCTGCATCCGCACAAGCCATATAACCGAATCTCCAACCTGTCATAGCCACAGATTTAGATAAGCCGTTAATTGTAATAGTACGTTGAAACATATCGTCACTTATTGCTGCACAAGAAGTAAACTCACCGTCATATGTAAGTTTTTCATACATCTCATCACTTGCGACCATGATGTCAGTTCCTTCTAAGACTTTTGCCAGCGCTGTTAGTTCCTCTCTTGAGTAAACAGCACCTGTAGGATTTGATGGTGTTGTTAGAATTAACATCTTTGTTTTTGGTGTAATAGCGGCTTGCAGTTGTTCAGGTGTTATTTTAAAAGATGTCTCTTCATTTGTTTGTACCTCTACAACTTTACCACCGCAGTATTTTACAAGTTCAGGGTATGTTACCCAATATGGAGCCGGAATAATCACCTCTGCACCATCTTCAATAGTCGCAGAAAACAAGTTAAATAAAGTGTGCTTGGCACCATTGTTTGCAATTATTTGATTTGGCTCATAAGTTAGGCCATTATCTCTTTTTAGTTTTCCGGCGATAGCTTGTCTTAATGGTAATACACCATCTACCGCTGTGTATTTGGTATGTTCGTCATTGATAGCTTTTATAGCTGCGTCTTTAATAACTTGAGGTGTCCCAAAATCAGGTTCACCGGCTGAGAAGCTAAGTATATCTTTACCTTCAGCTTTTAACTCTTGCGATAATGTTGTTATAGCAATAGTAATAGACTCAGATAGTGAGTTTATGCGATTAGTCATAATAGCCCTTTTATTACAAAATATATTCGGAATTATACTAAAAAAAAGTGGTGTTAAATATTAATTTTTCATAGCTTTTATAAAAGATTCGTATATATGCTCTAACTCTAGGTCTTGCTCTAATACTTCTTTGTTGTCCTCACGAAGTACATGCTCTAAAATAGCAACCCTTTTAAGTAAGTATTCAAACATCTCTTTGTTAATATCAGGAAGCATATTATGCATAAATGGGTCTTTACAACGACCTTTTTCAATAACATGTGCTGGAATACCTATAGCAGTAGAGCATTCTGGAACAGGTTTTACTACAACAGAATTAGCACCGATTTTTGCATTAGCACCAATTTCAATGTTTCCTAGGACTTTTGCACCTGCACCTATAACGGCACCTTTTCGTATAGTTGGGTGACGTTTCCCATGAGTAAGTGAAACACCGCCTAATGTTACACCTTGATATATTAAGACATCATCTTCTATAATAGTTGTTTCACCTATAACCACACCCATCCCATGATCTATAAAAACGCGGCTTCCAAGTTGTGCTGCAGGATGAATCTCTACACTTGTCATCCACTGTGAAAAACCTGCTATCATTCTTGCTAATCTTTTAAAGTTTGCTTTATATACCGCGTGTGCTATTCTATGCCATACTACAGCCCATATACCACGATAGTTAAATAGAAAATCCATCCAGGAATTTAATGCAGGGTCATTTTTGTATGCGTTTGAAAAATCTTCTTTAATATTTTTTAGTATACCCACTATGTAACCTTAATATGTTGTTCTTAAATAACCATTTTGTTTTAAATACATTTTTAATTCCGCTAGTGTATCAGTTTTTTCTTGTTTTGTGATAAAATCACTTTGAAGTATATCAGATTCAAGTTTATTTAAAATTTCATCCGAGTTATAACCGATATCTTCTAAAATTTCCAAAATATCATCTGATTCAACAATATTACTAATCGTGTATCCGTTGTTATCAATATTTATAGTATATTCGTTTGGTCTGCTAAAAAGATTATGGTTCATTCCCAATGTTTCTTGATAAGCACCTATATTAAAAAAACCTAAAAAATATTCCTCTTCATCAAGATTTATATCATGCAAATATAATGGTTTATCAGAATTAAATCCAATCTCTCCGTCACTATCACAAGTTATGTCCCAGAGCGAAGCAGCACGTATAGGTTTTTTATCTAGATTATGCAGGGGCATAACCGGAAAATTTTGTTCCAGCCCCCAATAATCAGGCATACTTTGAAATATTGAAAGATTAACCAAATATCTCTCTTGAAGCCTTGCTTGGAGTAGTTCAAGCTCACGTGAACCTTCAAAACCCTCTATGTAAAGTGCTTTTTTTATAATATTATGAACTAAAATTTCGGCGTTTGATCTATCTTGCAAATCTATATAACCTAAGTCAAAAAGGGTAAAAAGAGATTCTTGATGATCTAGTGCATCGTGAAGATATTCAATAGAGTTTTTTTCACTTACAAGTTTGTTTAGTGATATCAGTTCTTCAACGAGTGGGGGATTTATATCTTTTAAATTTAGTAGTCTTTCTTGATAGTCTTGGGAAAAGAGTTCAAGTACAGGTGCTACTAGTACGGCATGAGAAGCTACTACATACCTTCCTGATTCAGTATATATATTTGGATGCTCAACCATTTTTGCATCCATTATCTCTGCAAGTAAAAAGACAACTGAGCTTGAGAACTCCTTTACTGAATAGTTATAGTTTGCACAATGTTCATGTTGGTTGTACTCTACAGCTAAACCACCACCTATATTTATGTTTGCAAGGTTTTTTGCCCCCATTTTTTTTAATTCGGCATATATATTTCCGGCTTCACGCAGCGCTTTTTTTAGTGGAGCAATATCGCTCATTTGAGAACCAATATGAAAGTGAATCATATTTAGTTTATTTAAAAGTTTTGATTCTCTGAGTAGGGTGATAGCTTCTAAAATTTCGGTAGATGTTAGTCCAAACTTAGCATCCATACCTCCGCTCTTAGCCCATGAACCACTTCCTACACTATGTAAACGAATTCTAATACCTATGTTTGGAACTACTAGGTTGCTCTCATTTGCAACTTCTATGATAGTTTCAAGTTCATTTAGGCCCTCTATTGTTAGAGTAATATTATGATTAGAACTCGCTGCTATAAATCCAAGGGAAATCATCTCTTTATCTTTAAATCCGTTTACGGTGATAGCTGCACCTTTATTAACTTTTGCCATTGCTAAAATAAGTTCAGCTTTACTACCGGCTTCAAGTCCATAGTTAAACTCTTTTCCTTGCGAGACTATTGCATCTAAAGCATAAGGAAACTGATTTACTTTTAAAGGAAACACAGCATTAAAAGAACCTGTATATTTATTTTCATTTATTGCATTATTGAAGTTTAAATATAAATTATTAATCTGTTTTTTAATAAGGTGTGGAAATCTAAGTAGCATAGGTCCACGTATACCCTCTAAACGAATCTCTTGAACTATACTTATTATAGATGGTTTAGATTTATAATTTAACTTAACCTCTCCATTATTTATAATAAAGTTATTATTGGAAAAAATATCAATACCGTAATTATTCATTTTTTACCTATTATATATGTAGTTTATGGTGAAAATACTTATCTATATCAAAATATATTTCGCCATTTTGATTTTTAAAAGTTAGAAAAGACTTATTTAGCTCTTTAATATTTTTAATTCCCATAACAGCCATAACAACTTTCATACTTTTAACTAAGTTTTTATGGTAGTTTCCAATTTCCCTACCTTCTTTCACAACAAGATAAGAAGCACGTTTTTTCGGATCTTGAGTTGCTAATCCTACAGGACAAACGTGTGAGCCGAATCCACTACACATACGAGCGCGAATACAACCGCCACTCATCATAAAGCCTCTTGCAATTCCAACTGCATCTGCTCCCATACACATAGTAATAATAGCATCATCAGGTGTCAACATTTTCCCACTAGCTATAATTTTAATTTCATCTCTTATTTCATGTTTTTGAAGTAAAGTATCTAAAACATACAAGGCATTTCTAGTAGTTAAGCCGACTGATTCCATTAGTTCTAGTGGAGCGGTTGCACTTCCACCTTCTCCACTGTCTACAGATATAAAGTCAGGTATATTTTTCCCTTGATTAAACCTAGAGGCAATTTCACTGACAATATTTTCAACAGATTTAGAATCAGAGATTACAATTTTAAATCCAACTGGTTTTTTAGATAAGTTTTGTAACTTTTCAACAAAATCTAAAAGATGTGTTGTTGAATCGGCATAAGGAAAACGGTTTGGAGAAAAAATATCTTTTCCCTCTTCAACATTACGGTAGTATGCGATGTCGGCACTGACTTTAGAACCAGAAAGTTTACCTCCGGTTTGTTTAGCCCCTTGTGCTATTTTAATCTCTGTCATACGACAAAATTTCATTATTTTTTGGTATCTTAACTCATCAAAAGCACCATTCTTATCACGTACGCCATATAAGCCGGAACTCATTTGAAAAATCATATTTGGAATCTCTTTTGGCACTTCTTTAGGAAAGTCATCAAGTTCTGCATCCCAATTTACACGAAATAAGACATGACTTTTTGTATCATAAATATAAGTGTTTTTTGTATTGATTTTTCCTAGTAATATTTTTCTGTACCACTTTAAAGCAACAGCACGGTTAAATAACTTATCGCCAATTTTAAAAATAAATTCTGCAAAAGGTGTACTTTTAACAATCTCCAAGTATTTTGCATTATTAAGATCAGGCTGGTGAGTAAAAAGATGATTTGAAGTCAGTGAACCTTCACCTGTATTAATTGTTAAGTCTGAATTAACACCTGCAATTGAAAATGCACGAACAGCCTCAGGTGACAAGGCACCATCACTCATTGCTGAACGAATTATAGGTGTTTTTGAAACAAAAGGAATCTCTCTATTTTTACCAAAAACTACACTGGTGTCATCATCTACTTCATCTTCATTTAACACATTTGTAGCATGTTTGATAATAAATCTTGAACCGGAAAATGGTTGAGCTACAGAAAATGAGTTATAGTTTGGTTTATCTTTAGCTGCTTTATAGACCCAGTCTACTTTATCTTTCGACTCATAAAATGTTTCTTCGGCAAAGTATTGACGTAAAGGTTCACGAAGAGCTTCAAATACATATCGCATCCTACCTATAACAGGATAGTTGATTAATAAAGCATGATGTCTTTGAATATATTTATCATATATAAATAATGCCATAATGATTAATACAGCACCTAAAATAAAAAATTCTATGAAATCAATAAAAAGATCCCATAAAAGATGAATAAAATCCACTATAGTTCCTCGAACTTGATAAGTTCTTGAGTGTTGTTTTCAAGATTTTTTACGGTTATAGTACCGTTTTGAATCTCATTAGAACCAATTATACAAAAATATTTTGCATTAGTTTTATCAGCAATTTTCATATGGTTTTTAAAGTTTTTAGCTTTATATTCTATGATAACTTTATCTGTTTTTCTTTTTTTATGAGCCAAAGATATAACAAGGTTTATTCCTTCATCATCCATAGCCCCTATATAGTAACCATCTTTTTTAGATTCTGGCATCTCTATAAGTTCTAGCAATCTTTCAATTCCCATAGCAAAACCTACAGCAGGAGTTGGTTTACCATCTAGAAACTCTACAAGTCTGTCATATCTTCCACCACCTGCTATTGCACTTTGGCTTCCTATATTATCGCTTACAAATTCAAAAGCAGTTTTAGAGTAGTAGTCAAGTCCACGAACAAGGTTGGTATCTATTTCATATGTTATATCATTCGTATCTAAAACTTCTTTTAGTTTTCTAAAGTCTTCATCACATGACTCACACAGGTTATGAACCAGCTTTGGTGCACCCTCATAAAGTGTTTGGCATGAACCGTTTTTACAATCAAGTACGCGTATTGGGTTTGTATCTAAACGTCTTACACAATCTTCACAGATGCCGTCTTCACACTCTTTTACAAATTTTACAAGGTTATCACGGTAAGTAGGCATACATTCCTTACATCCAAGAGAGTTTAGTTGAAGTCTGTAACCTATACCAAGTTTTTTTAGTATATCGCTAACCATCATAATCATGTTTGCATCTTCATATACACTGTCTTGACCGAAACTCTCTACACCAAACTGGTGAAACTGTCTTAGACGACCTTTTTGTGGTCGTTCATATCTAAACATAGCACCATGATAAAAATATCTATGATTTCCACCTGCACGATCTAATTTTTTTTGTATAAATGCACGGACAACACCAGCGGTACCTTCCGGGCGAAGACACACATCGTTTTCACCTTTATCAATAAACTGATACATCTCTTTACCGACAATATCACTAGATTCACCGACACTTCTTTTAAATAAGGCGGTCTCTTCAAGTAGGGGAGTCTCTATAAAATGAAATCCATAGTTTTGTGCCACAAAAGTAGCTGTTTGTATAAAATGTGTGTAACGCTCATAATCCTCACTTAGAATATCGTTCATCCCTCTTAGTGATTTAATCATTTGTTTCCTTACCAACGTGCAGTATTGCATAGTTTTTATTTAATATGAAAGGATACCATTTTTTGCTTATATAAATGTTTATTTAAAGTATTGTTTATTACGTAGTAGGGTTGTTTTCACAATGTGTTGTTATTTATTAATATATATTCAAAAGTAACTATAAAAATTAAATGTATATTAATTGAAAAATCTTATAATTATTGTGAAAGTGATATATTTAAGTAAAAAGGATTCGTTATGATTGAATTACCAAAACTACCGTTTGCTGACAACGCTCTTGAACCTTTTATCTCTGAAGAGACAATACAGTATCATTATTACAAGCATCATGCAACTTATGTAAATAAGCTAAATGAGTTAATTAAAGATACGAAATATGATGAGTTTTCTTTAGCCTCAATAATCCGAGAATCGGATGGACCTGTATTTAATAATTCTGCTCAAGTTTTTAATCATACTTTTTATTGGAACTCTCTTACAAATAAAAGTATGGCACCAAGTGAAGAACTTTTAAGTAAAATAGATAGTGATTTTGGTTCACTAGAGAAATTAAAAGAGGAATTTATAAAATCCGGTACAACATTATTTGGTTCTGGATGGGTTTGGTTGGTAAGAGAGCCAAGTGGTAAACTCTCTTTAAAACAAACCCAAAATGCGTACACTCCATTAAGTTCAAATTTAGTGCCTTTATTTGTATGTGATGTTTGGGAACATGCTTATTATATTGATTATAGAAATGTACGTCCAAAATATTTAGAAGAGTTTTGGAGTCATATAAACTGGGATTTTGTGTCTGACACTTATAAAAAAACAGATAATGATGTTTTTGTAGGCAATGAAGTGTGTAATGATATACATGACCCGTTTTGTGATATTTTACAAGCGAAAGTATTTTATTAAAAAGTTTAGAAAAATTTGAAATTTATATCTTCAGGCAAGTAAAAATCTTTTATTTTTCGATACAATAAAAGAAAAAGCTTAAAGACTAAAAAATGAGAGAAAAGAATGAGGTAAATATAGTCCAAAAAATAAAGGAACATTTTCTTTTTCATTTTTTTTCTCAGCAATTTAAAGAGATTTATCTCGCTGCTGTAGAGGCAAACGCAAAGATTAAAGTTCAATTTTATCTCTTTTTTCCATTCTTAGTCGCTTCACTTTTAACAGGTGCTATAGCCTATGGATATTATGAGGTTTTTAAGTATTTAGAACATCTTTCCATCTTGATGTTTAGACAAAATCCATTAAGTATTTTTATTGTTACTCCTGCTAGTTTTTTAGTGTCTTGGTGGCTTGTAGTTACTTTTGCTCCGTTTTCAAAAGGTAGTGGAATACCGCAGGTAATGGCATCTATAGAACTAGCCGATACTAAAAAAGATCATTTAGTAGATTATTTTGTTAATTTAAAAATAATCATTGTAAAGCTTTTGTCTAGTTTTGTAAAAGTTTTAGGAGGCGGTGTACTAGGTCGTGAGGGGCCTACTATACAAATAGCTAGTTCGGTCTTTTTTGTGATTTACAAATTTTTGCCTTCATGGTGGCCCCAAGTTGCTAAAAGAAATACTCTGATTGCCGGTGCAGCATCAGGTTTAGCAGCAGCTTTTAATACCCCCTTGGGAGGTTTAATTTTTGCTATTGAAGAGCTTTCAAAATATCATGTAAAACATTATCAGACAACACTCTTTATGGCAGTAATTGTTGCAGGTTTAACGGCACAAGGCTTTGGAGGTTCTTATCTTTATCTTGGATACCCCAAACTACTACAAGATAATTGGGATATTGTACACATAGTGATTTTGGTTGCTATTTTATCGGGTTACTTTGGAAGTAAAATGGGTGATATTATTTTTAAAGTTCTAAATTTTATATTAGAAGTAAAAAGCAAGATAAAAATGGTTCAAATAATTCTTTTAAGTGGTTTAGCAGTAGCACTTAGTATATATTTATTTGGCGAAGATGTTATGGGCTCAGGTAAAGAGCTGATGCAAAAGCTACTGTATGAAGAAGATAAAACTATAGCTTGGTACATCCCTTTTGTACGCATCTTTAACACTATGGCAACTTTCAGCATAGGCGGTGCAGGTGGAATTTTTGCTCCTTCACTTAGTTCCGGTGCAGCTGTTGGAGCACTAGTAGCACAATACTTTGATATTATAGGTGAACATGCAAATTTGCTCATTTTGGTAGGTATGACATCTTTTTTAACAGGTATTACAAGAGCTCCATTTACTGCTGCTATTATTGTCTTTGAGATGACAGATCGTCACAGTGCAATATTTTTTCTTTTGATTGCAGCAATTTTTGCCAATTTAATATCTTCGTTAGTAAGTGAGCGTTCTTTTTATGAGAATTTAAAAGATAATTATATTGAGGATGCAACAAAACTTAGTGCATCTAAATAGATTTAACTATTTCTTTTGTTATCTCTTGAATACTCTTGGTTGCATCTATTTCAATAAGCTCTATATTTAGGAGTTTTGCAGCCTCTATAATTGCATCCTGAATGCTTAAAAGATATTGACTTCCACGGAGTTCTATGCCGTCAAGTTCTTTTTGTGATAGTCTATATTCAAGCTCTTCTTTTGTAAGTTTTAAAAGAAAAACTTTTTCAGGGTATACTTTATTTGTCGCGAAATCATTTAAGGTGATTATATCTTGTTTATTTATTTCACCTTGAATTAATGCATAAGCTACACCACTTACAGCACTTCTATCTGAAATAATCATCTTATCCAGGTTCGGTTCTATTACCTCTTTTACGTGTTCAGCTCTGTCAGCTAAAAAAAGTAGAAATTCTGCTTTTTTACTTTGCGCACGTGCATTTAAAACTATCTCTCTTATCTCTTTACCGACTTCTGTTGCACCGGGTTCTTTAGTTATTATTGCATCTGTGTATTTTTTTTTGAGTTCAGATATTTGTGTACTTTTACCAGCTGTATCTATACCTTCTATTGTAATGTACATGAATCCATACTTCCTATGATTTTTTGAACCTCTTTTGGTAGTAGATGCGATGTCTTACCGTTAAATGACAATAAGCCTCTAACAATAGATGAGCTAATAAAAGCATGTTTTAATTTTGGCATTAAATAAACTGTTTCAATCTCATCATCTAAAGAGTTATTTAAGTAACCTAGTTGTAGTTCATATTCAAAATCACTTACGGCACGAAGACCGCGAATAAGTATACCTGCATCATGCTCTTTTGCGAGTTCAACAGTTAAGTTGTTAAAGCCAACCACTTTTACGTTTTTTAAAGTAGATACAGCTGCTTTAGTCATCTCTATACGTTCATCTAAAGTAAACATAGGTTTTTTATCATTTGATATTGCAACAGCTACTATAACTTCATCAAACAACCCAAGTGCACGTTCTATAATATCAAAATGTCCATTGGTTACAGGATCAAATGTCCCTGGATATAATGCTATCTTTTTATTATTCATATTTTATAAATCCTCTTGCCATCTTTTATATAAATTATTCTCAATTCCTAGTAAATCAAACCACTTTCCAATAATAAAGTTTTCCATCTCATCTAGGGTTTGTTGCTCAGAATAGTATGCCATAACAGGTGGAGCGATTACTACTCCTAAAGTTGCTAATTTTTGCATATTTTCTAGTGCTATGGCAGAGAAGGGCATTTCTCTTGGAGCCAATATAAGTTTTTTTTGTTCTTTAATCATAACACTTGCACATCTGGTAACTAGGTTATCACTTATTCCGCATGCTATTTTTGCTAGTGTATTCATACTGCACGGTGCTATTATCATTGCATCTACACCAAATGAACCAGATGCAATTGAAGCTGAGATATCTTTATTGTCGTGAAGAATGGCACCTAACTCTTTTTCTTGTACGGTAAGTGAATTTTTTGTGAAGATAAAATGCTTCTCTATAGTTTTAGGCAAAAGTTCAAGTGTCTTAATGCCTAAATTTACTCCACTTGCTCCACTTGTTGCAACTACAATTTTTCTAATGTTCATCTTAGTTCTACCTTTTGTTTTGCAACAACTTTTGCTTTTAGTCTTTTTCCATTGTTTTTTTGAACGGTAATTATATCATTTAACTTGCCACTTTGTAGTGCTTTTGCTACAAAAGATATGCTTATGCCGGAGTTGTTTAACCAAACACTTACACTTTGACCCTTCTTAACAAGGGCTAGCTTTTCTACATCTCTGAGGGTAATAGTTTTATGTGCTTTGATATGGTGTTTTACTTGATACTCAGAGGTAGGAATGTATTGCAAGGGCATGGCACGAAATTTTTCAAATTTTATGGTCTTGATTTCTGAGTTTATTTTTGAGAGTTCCTCATCTTTTTTGATTTTATTTTTTGCTTGTACAACATCTATATTAGCATCTATTAGATAGTTGAAAAAAAACTTTTTATGATAATTGTCTTCGATGCTCACAACTCCATCTTTTGAGAGGTGGTTACGCCTTCTTATATCTATTGTATAGTTTTTTGGAAGCTTTTCCATGTAGGCTCTTGGTCTTACTTTTATATCTATTATATTTATTTTCTTATACTTTTGTTCATAATGCTCCTTTAAAAAGAGTTCTATCTTTGCTGTATTTATAGGGCTATTGATTTCAAAATATACATATCTTGAACTGATTTTAAAATCTTTAAAGCCATTTTCTTTTAAAAGTTGTTGTAGTTGTTGTCTTTTTATTCTTAAGGAATGACTTTGTTGGGGGATTGTATATAGTAAAATGTTCTTTTTATTTTTAAAAAAAAGTGTTGAGTTTATGTTGTGTGAGTCTATATAATATGTTTGTTTTATATGTTCAAGAGCATATATATTGATTGATAATAAAAAAAGGAAAAATAATTTAAATAACATTTTGGAATTCTAACATTTTTATTTTAATATTGTTTAGTGTATTGTCTATATTTAAGTTAAAATTATAAAATAAATACTTATGCATAGTTTTATAAGGATTAAAATGATTTCTACTAAATATCTTCATCAAGTACAGGCGCTTTTGCTTTCAGGTTTTATGAGTTTAATAATGTCTGGTGCAATATCTTTAATAAATTTGGGGTTTGTTGATAATTTTGTAAGTATATGGTTTCATGCATGGATAGTGGCTTATGCCATAGCATTTCCAAGTGTTTTGTTAGTATTCCCGATAGCTAGAAAATTTGCAACTGTTATTGCTTCTAAATAATTAA